>JBOHYL010000087.1:0-38966 GCA_050737915.1 Rudaea sp. | reverse complement strand
GCGCGCCAATCACCTCCAGCAGCTTGAGCGCATTGGCCGTAGTATTGGCGAGGCCGACATTGCCGGCGGCGATGCTCAAGCCGACCACGTTCGCGTGGCGATGCGCCATCAGGATCGCAAGCGCATCGTCCACGCCGGGATCGGTGTCGATCAGGATGGGCAACCGATTCGGATACACTCACGCACCCTCCCTTCGTGGCGGATCGGATCGCTAGTCTACCGCCACACCACCCAGGAACCTGCCTTGCCAGCCACACCTTCCGCCATCATCAAGCGCGCCAAGGCACTTGGTACGGTCTTCGGCGCCTTGTTGGTGATCGGGTCCAATTTATGCGGACAGCGACCAGGCTTTGTATGGCCTACGCGGATCTGACAACGCGTGATCCCAGCCGGGTAAAACGGTGGCTACAGCGGCGTCGCCTTCACGATGCGCTGGCTGTATTGAGGAATACGCAGGCACGGACCCGGCCACGCATTCTGGATTTTGGCTCCGGAGACGGCGAGCTCATACGCCACATCCCCGGCGCGATTGCTGTCGAGTCCTGGGTTTACGAACCGACTCCTTCTCTGATGTCTGAGGCGAAGGAAAATTTGACGGGCATGGACTCGGTCGCATTCACGTCTGATGTTCTGTCGCTGGAATCGGCCACCTTCGATTACGTCTTTTGTCTGGAAGTGTTTGAGCATCTACCACAAAAGCAAACAACCCAGGCAATCGCGCAAATTCATCGGTTGTTGAAACCGGATGGAATCGCCGTGATTGGCGTTCCCTGCGAGCTCTTCCTGCCCGCGTTGCTGAAAGGCGTTTTTCGAATGTGCCGTCGCTACGGAGACTTCGATGCCAGCCCCAGGAACATTTTCGCAGCAGTCCTGGGGCGGCCGCCATCACTGCGACCGGTTGCAGACATTTCTCCCGATTTTCCTTACCACTTTCACCATCTTGGCTTCGATTATCGTGAGCTCGAGCTGGCCCTGCATGCGCGGTTTGTATTGATCAAGAAATGGTTTAGCCCATTCCCCGTCTTGGGATCTGCGCTGAACTCGGAAGTGTATTTCCTGCTTGGAAAAGGCCCGCCAGCCCTTGGAACGAACAGGCGCAAATAGCCGTCCAATACCCTTGTTACGCGCCGGCATATTGCTGCGCGCCGCCGATCCAGCGCGCGATCAGGCGTTCGACCAGGTCCGGATAATCGCGCAAGATCGCTGCTCCGGCGCGCTGAACTGCCGGCAACAGTGCGGCGTCACGAGCGATATCGGCGATGCGCAGTACCATCTGCCCGGTCTGGCGGGTGCCGAGCACCTCGCCGGGACCGCGCAATTCGAGATCCTTTTCCGCGATGCGAAAGCCGTCATTGGTCGCGCGCAGCACGTGCAGACGCTGGCGCGCCAGTGCCGACAGTGGCATCTGGTATAAAAGTACACAACTGGACTCGGCGCTGCCGCGGCCGACGCGACCGCGCAACTGGTGCAGCTGCGCCAGGCCCAGACGTTCGGAGTTTTCGACGATCATCAGGCTGGCATTGGCCACGTCCACACCCACTTCGATCACGGTCGTTGCGACCAGCAACGCGATCTTCCCCGCCGCGAACGCCTCCATCACCACCTGTTTTTGCGCGGGCTTGAGCCGACCGTGCACCAGACCGATGGCTAGCCCCGGCAGCGCCGTGGACAATTCCGCATGCACGGCCTCGGCAGCCTGCGCTTGCAGCAGATCGGATTCCTCGATGATCGTGCAAACCCAGTAGGCTTGGCGTCCTTGTGCGCAGGCGGCGCGAATACGCTCGATCACCTCACCGCGGCGGGCGTTCGCCACTGCGGCCGTCGTCACTGGTCTGCGTCCCGGCGGCAATTCATCGATCACCGAGACATCCAGATCCGCGTATGCAGTCATCGCCAGCGTGCGCGGAATCGGCGTGGCCGTGAGCACCAGTTGATGCGGCACGGTATCCGCAGGGTAGCCATCCGTGGGACTCCCCCGCCCGGCATCCATGCCTCGCCCTCGTAGCGCCGCTCGCGCCACTCGACCCTTGTCGCGCAAGGCCAGGCGCTGGTGCACGCCGAAGCGATGTTGTTCGTCGATTATGGCCAGACCCAGGTCGCGAAATGTCACTCCCTCCTGCATCAGCGCGTGGGTGCCGATCGCGATCTGCGCGGTGCCGGCGATGCGATCGAGCGCGGTTGCGCGAGTGCGCCCCTTGAGCTTGCCGGCGAGCCAGACTACATCGACGCCGAGCGGCGTCATCCATCGCTGGAACGTGCGGTAGTGCTGCTCGGCAAGCAGTTCGGTCGGCGCCATCAACGCGGCCTGCGATCCCGACTCGACCGCCGCGAGCGCAGCCAGTGCGGCGACCACGGTCTTGCCGGAACCTACGTCGCCTTGCACCAGGCGCAACATCGGCGCGGGTTTGGACACATCGCGCGCCACTTCCGCCGCCACGCGCAGTTGTGCGCGCGTCAGCACGAAAGGCAATTGCGCGAGAAATCGTTTGCGCAGCGCGCCATCGCCGCACATGCGCGGCGCCGCGTTACTGCGCACGCGTACGCGCAAGCGCTTCAGACTCAGATGCTGGGCCAGCAATTCCTCGAACGCGAGCCGGCGCTGCGCAGGATGCGCGCCGAGCGCAAGTTGGGCCAGATCGGCATCCGACGGCGGTCGGTGCACATACAGCAACGCCGCGCGCAGCGAGGACAATTTATATACTTTGCGCAATGATGCCGGGATCAATTCCAGCGTGGCGTCGTCCGGCAGGCGCTGCAAGGCGTGCGCGATCACGCCGGCCAGGCGCGCTGAACCCAGTCCTTCGGTCACCGGATACACGGGCGTGAGGCGTTCGTCGACCGCCGCGGCCGCGTCTTCGGCCAGGCGCCGGTATTGCGGATGCACCATCTCCAGCCCGTGCGCACCGTGACGCGCTTCACCATAGCAACGCAAACGCGTGCCGATGCCGAGTTGATTCGCCTGCGTGTTGTTGAAATGAAAGAAGCGCAGCAGCAAGGTCGCCTGCGAATCGTCGCCGATCGTCACGCGCAATTGCGGGCGGTAGCGAAATCCCTTTTCCACCGCCTCGACGCGGCCTTCCACTTGCGCCGTGTCGCCGGCGCGCAGCGCGCGGATCGGCGTGATGTGTGTGCGATCCTCGTAGCGCAGCGGCAGATGAAACCACAGATCCTGCACGCTACGCAGGCCGAGCCGGCCCAGCGTCTTCGCCAGCGCCGGACCCACGCCCGGCAGCGCGGTTACCGGCTGCGCTGCAATATCGGCAATGGTTTCGTGCATGCGCGTGGCTACGCGCTCAGTCAAGCACCGCGATCATGTCGATCTCGACCTGCGCGTTCAGCGGCAGTGCGGCGACGCCAATGGTCGATCGTGCCGGAAACGGCTCGACGAAGTACTCCTTCATCACCGCGTTGACCGCCGCAAAATTGGCCAGATCGGTGAGATAAATGCCCACGCGCACGACTTGCGCGAACGTGATGCCCGCTGCCGTGGCGACAGCCTTGAGATTCTCGAACACACGTCGTGCCTGCGCGGCGATGTCGCCCGGTACCAGCGCACTGGTGGCCGGATCAATCGGCGTCTGTCCGGAAAAATACAGCGTGTTGCCGAAGCGCACGGCCTGCGAGTAGGGGCCTATGGCCTTGGGTGCGTGGGGGGTTGCAATGATTTGACGGGGCATGGGAATTCCTGAAGCGTAAGCGGTGAGCGGCGGACACGAAGCAGTTACCAGTCGAAGCGCAACCACAAGTGTAACGAGGAAACGGCGCTTGCTCTATCTGCTCACGGAAACCGATACACCCCGTGCACCACACTCGCAGTGCGCACACGTCGCATCACGTCGGCCAGATGCTTGCGGTTGCGCACTTCGATGGTGAACATGAGCGTGGAGGTTTGCTGGTCGCGTTCCTGGTATTCGACGTTCTCGATATTGGAATCGCGCTCGGCGATGGCCGCGGCGACGCTGGCGAGCACGCCCGGTTTGTTGTCGACGACGATGCGCAAACGGGCACGGTAATCGCCGCTGACTTCGCGGTCCCAGCCGATCGCGACGATGCGTTCGGGTTGCTTGCGGTACTCGGGCATGTTCGGGCAATCCTGCCGATGCACGACGATGCCCTTGCCGGCAGTGAGGAAACCGACGATGTCGTCGCCAGGCACCGGGTTGCAGCAATTGCCGAAGCTGAGCACGCCGCGTTCGGCGCCGCTGATCAGGATTTGCTCGGCCGCATGCGCGACGTGCGGCGGCACGTTGCCGCTGCGCATCAGCGCCAGTTGCGCGGCGACTTGGTCCGGCATGCGATTGCCGAGCGCGATGTCCGCGAGCAGTTCTTCCAGACGTTTGTAGCGCGCGTCGGTCAGGTAACGATCCAGCGCGACCGCCGGAATCGCATCCAGGCTGGTGCCGCGCGCATCGAGCGCGCGATCAAGCATGCGATGGCCGAATTCGACCGCGTCTTCGTGCTGCAAGTGCTTGAGAAAATGCCGGATCGCGGTACGCGCCTTGGACGAGGCGACCCATTCGAGCCACTGTGGCGTCGGCGCGGCCGACGGCGCCGTGATCACTTCCACGGTTTCGCCCGAGTTCAGCCGCTGGCGCAGCGGCACCAGCTTGCCGTCCACGCGCGCGGCGACCGCGTGCGAGCCGACATCGGTGTGTACGGCGAACGCGAAATCCAGCGTGGTGGCATTGCGCGGCAAGGCAAGGATGCGACCCTTGGGCGTAAACAGATAGACCTCGTCCGGAAACAGATCCACCTTGACGTTTTCAAGAAATTCCAGCGAGGAGGCTTCACGCGTCTGTGCATCGACCAGACCCGCCACCCATTCGCGCGCGCGCGCCTGCGCAGCGGTCGCCGGCTCGGAAGACGTCTTGTAGACCCAGTGCGCGGCGACGCCGCGATCGGCGACCTGATCCATTTCCTCGGTGCGGATCTGGATTTCGATCGGCGCGCCGAATGGGCCGAACAGCACGGTGTGTAGCGACTGATAACCGTTCGCCTTCGGGATCGCGATGAAATCGCGGAAGCGCGCATCCAACGGCTTGTACAGCGCGTGGATCGCGCCAAGCGCGCGATAGCAGTCCATGCTCGCCACCGTGACGACGCGAAAACCGTACACATCCATCACCTGTGCGAAGGTCTTGTGTTCGGCGCGCATCTTCGCGTAGATACTGTACGGCGACTTGACCCGGCTGACTACGCGATGGGGAATGTTTTCCTGTGCCAACCGCGCGGAGAGCGCCGTCTCGATCTTGCCCATCGCCTCGCGGCGGTTGCCGAACAGGCTCTTGATCCGCGCGGAGATGATGCGGTGACGGTCCGGATAGAGCGTGCGGAAGCCGAGATCCTGTAATTCAGCGCGCGTGCGGTTCATGCCCAGGCGCTGCGCAATCGGCGCGTAGACTTCCAGCGTCTCGCGCGCGATACGCCGGCGCGCTTCAGGCGCCATCGCTGCCAACGTGCGCATGTTGTGCAAACGGTCGGCGAGCTTGATCAGGATGACGCGAAGGTCGCGTGCCATCGCCAACAGCATCTTGCGGAAACTCTCGGCGGCCGCTTCCTGCTCGCTGCGGAAACTCAGCTTGTCCAGCTTGGTGACGCCATCGACCAGTTCGGCCACGGTTGTGCCGAATGCGGTTTCGATCTCCACGCGCGAAAGCGGCGTGTCTTCAAGGGTGTCGTGCAGGATCGCCGCGACGATGGTTTCTACGTCCATGCCCAGCTCGGCCAAGATGCCGGCCACTGCAACGGGATGGGTGATGTAGGGCTCGCCGCTCTTGCGCTTTTGCCCGGCGTGTGCGCGCGCGCCGGTGAGATAGGCCGCGCGCACGCGCGCCACTTGGGCCGGAACAAGATACGCGCCGAGGCGTTGCTCAAGCGCTTGCACGTCGGCTGGAATCGCTTCCCGCGTCGCCGTGCTCATGATCGTTCCGCGCGGGCGGTCAGACCGCCCGCCGACAACAGGCGGTCAACGAGGTATGGATTCGTCGACCATCAGCGCTCACAAATCCTCGCCGCCTTTTAGATCGTCGTCCACTTCCGCAGCAGCCCATTCCAGCGCCTCGCGCTCCTTGCGCTCGCGTTCGGCTCGGTCGACCTCGTCGATCATCTCGTTGGTCACCTTGCGTCCGGCGATTTCGCGCAACGCGAGCACGGTCGGCTTGTCGTTGCTGGCTTCCACCAGCGCATCGGAACCCTTGGCCAACTGGCGCGCGCGGCGCGTGGCCATCAATACCAGCTCGAAGCGGTTATCGACGACTTCCAAGCAATCTTCCACGGTAATGCGTGCCATAAAATCCTCAAAATCAAAAGCAATTCAGACTATTACACACGGTATATTGTAGCGGTAGCGCAGGCGGTGGCGCAAATTGCCCGTCCTGAACGGTATCTGGACGGGGTTGCCATGCTGTCGTGCAATATCCCGCACCAATACGGTAGGCTTGCACTTTGGCCTCCCTCTCGCAATTCATGCCTCCTATGCACCTGCGCCAATTCGCGGCCTTCGGCATCGTCATCGTCCTGCTCGCCGGTTGCGCGACGCCGATGCCGCGCAAGGACGACCCGCTGCAATCGTTCAATCGCAGGGTCTACGCGTTCAACGATTTCGCCGATCGCGTGGCGATCCGGCCGGTCGCGGTGGGTTACCGCAAGATCACCAATCAGACCTCGCGCACGCTAATCAGCAACTTCTTCGCCAACATCGAATCGCCGATCACCATCGCCAATGATGTGCTGCAGGCCAATTTCCCGCAGGCGCTACGCGCCACCGGCCGTCTGGCAATCAACAGCACAGTGGGCGCGCTGGGCTTATTCGATCCGGCCAGTGAAATGGGGATCGTGGCCAGTCCCAGCGATTTCGGCGTGACCCTGGCCAAATGGGGCGTACCGGATGGCCCTTATCTCGTGCTGCCGCTGTACGGATCGACCACGTTGCGCGACGTCTGGCGTCTGCCAGTGGACAACTATTTCTTCGATCCGCTGTCGTTCTATGCCCGCGACCACGACTTCAAGCTGCACGCCGAATACCTGCCGACCGTGGCGTACCTGGTCACCTTGCGTTCCAGTGCGATCGACGCCGAGGGTCTGCTCGAAGGCGTCTACGATCCTTATGTGTTCTACCGTGATGCCTACCGCCAGCGCCGCCTGTACCAGATCTACCGGGGCGAGCCGCCGCTGAACGTGATCCAGGCCCTGCAAGGCGGCGCGGATCTGGACGACGCCGACAAATTGCTGCAGGAACAGGAGCAGTACGAAAAACAGCAGCAACACAAACCAAAGGATCAGGGCGGCGGCACGCCGCAACCCTGAGCCACAGCAGTGTTACGCAAAACCTAGCAGCTCATCCACATCGCACAGCTTCGCCAGATTGCGCAGTGACTGCGGCGCGCGTTGGTAGCGCAGCGCGCCACCGGCGCGGTACGCGGCCGCACTCCACGCGATGAGCACGGCCAGGGTGGCGCTGTCGGCGCCGTGCAAAGCGGCCAAATCGATCGACAACGGCGTGCCGGCCCGCGGCGGACGCGGCCTCTGCGCAAGCGCGCGCGACGCATTCGCAAAGGAAATCGTACCGCTCACGCGCAGGCCGCCAAGCGTGTCCGATTCCAGCGCGAAGTACGGTGCGCTCACTTGTTGTCGTGCTCCATGTTCTTGAGCGCGTTGGCGCCCTGCGATTCGAGCCGTTGCGTCAGCGCATCGAGGCTGGACTTGGCGATCTCCGCCGCGACCTGGTTGCGGTAGTTGGTGACGTAGGAAATGCCCTCGATGATCACATCGTAGGCTTTCCAGTCACGGTCGCGGGTCTTGCGGAATGCGTAATCGACTGGCACCACCTTGCCGTCGTCGAGCACGACTTGAGTGCGCACGAGCGTGCGTTTTTCGTTGAGCTGGCCCTGAAACGGCAACACCTTGACCCGGCCCTCGGTGTACTTGAGCAGGCCTTCGGCGTAGCGGTGCGTGATCGAGTGGTACATCGCTTTGGCAAAGCGCACGCGTTGCGCCGGCGTGGCCGTGCGCGCATTCTGGCCGAGCACCAGAATCGAGGCGTAATCGATGTCGAAGTGCGGCAACACGATCGAATCGATGGTCTTGAGCAGGGCCTCGCGGTTGTTTTTCAATTCGTCACGGTGTGCTTCCATCGTCTTGCCGAGGTCGTCGACAATGCCCTGCACCACCTGGTTCGGCGTGGGCGTGTCGGCGAACGCCGGCGTGGACGCCGCAAGGCCGAGAATACAAAGCAGCAAGAATACGATTTTCATCGGGCGCACCTATTTCTTTTCCGTGGAAGGCGTGGTTTCGGGCTTGGCATCGGATTTCCCGGCGGCTTTGCCGGTATCGCCTCCGACCAGATATTTGCCGATCAGTTCCTCCAGCTGCATGGAACTTTGCGTCAGCACCACCTCATCGCCATTCTTGAAATTGTCCGGCGAACCGCCGGGCTGAATGGCAACATACTGGTCGCCGAGCAAACCACTGGTGAATATCGCCGCGGCCGAATCGTCCGGAATCTTGTCGTAGCGGTCGTCGATGGACAGCGTCACAAGCGCGTCGAGCTTGTCCGGCTCGAGCGCGATCGCGGCGACGCTGCCCACGCGCACACCAGCCACCTTTACCGGCGCGCGCAGCTTGAGCTGGCCGATGTTGGTGAAGCGCGCCTTGATATCGTAACTGGCGCCTTGCCGGTAATTGGCCAGGCTTGTGGTCTGCGTCGCCAGATACGCGAGCGCGGCAAAACCGAGCACGATGAACAGCCCGGTGCCGATCTGGAAGGATTGTCGTTTTGCCATAAATGCCTCGTACCGCTGAATTGTTCGTCATTGTTCGTCTAACAACCGTCACGAGCGCAACCAGGACAAGGCGCGCGCGGCGAGGAAACCGCAGTGTACAGGTTGGTACATGAGGATTTCCGAGTCGCGCGCAACGCAGTCATGGCAAGCGCAGTAGGTTGTTCACATCAGGAAGGCGGTCATCAGAAAATCGATCGCAAGGGTGGCGATCGAGGAAAACACCACCGTGCGCGTGGTCGCATAGGCCACGCCCTCGCTGGTCGGCGGTGTGGTGTAGCCCTGGAACGTGGCGATCAAGGTGCACACCGCGCCGAATACGGCACTTTTCCACACGCCGTTCATCACGTCGCTCCATACATCCACGCTCGCAGTCATGTTCGACCAGAACGTGCCGCTGTCCAAGCCGAGCCAGTTCACGCCGACCAGATGCGCGCCGAGGATGCCAAGCGCATTGAACACGCAGGCGAGCAACGGCATGGCGATGATGCCGGCAAGAAAGCGTGGCGCGACGACGTAGGCCATCGGATCAACCGCCATCATTTCCATCGCATCGAGCTGGTCGGTCGCGCGCATCAGGCCGATCTCGGCCGTGATCGAGGTGCCGGCACGGCCTGCGAACAGCAGCGCGGTAACGACGGGCCCGAGTTCGCGGTACAGCGACAGCGCGACCACCGTACCCAGTGCCGCGGTGCCGCCGAAGATCGACAGCGTGTGATAGAGCTGCAAGCCCAGCACCATGCCGACAAACAGGCCGCAGATCATGATGATGACCAGACTCATGGCGCCAACGAAAAAGACCTGACGCACGGTTTCGCGCAGATAGCGCAGCGAACGCGGCAGTGCGCGCAGGATCTGCAACAGGAATATGCCGATCGCGCCGAGCTGGGCAAGTCCGGCATTCAGCGGCAGCAGCGGTTTGCGCAGTGCGTTCACTGCGTGCCTCCGGCAAGCCCCAGCTGGGTGGCGTAATCCGGTGCCGGATAATGGAATGGCACCGGACCATCGGCCTCGCCGCTGAAGAACTGCCGCGTCCACGGCGTTTCGCCGCGCGCCAGTTCCTCTGGTGCGCCTTGCGCAACGATCTTGCCGCCGGCCAGCAGATACACGCGATCGGCGACGCGTCGCACAGCGGAAAACTCATGCGCGACGAGGACGCTGGTAATGCCCAATGCCTGGTTCAGCGTGCGAATCAATTTCACGATCTGGTTCAGTGCGATCGGATCCAGGCCCACGAATGGTTCGTCGTAGATGATCAGCATCGGATCGCGCACGATCGCGCGCGCCAGGGCAACACGCCGCATCATGCCGCCGGAAAGCTCGCTTGGCATCAATTCCTCCGCGCCGCGCAAGCCGACTGCCTGCAACTTGGTCAACACGATGTTGCGCACGATTTCCTCAGGCAACTTCAACTGCTGGCGCAGCGGAAATGCGACGTTCTCGAATACGGAAAAATCGGTGAGCAACGCAGAATTCTGGAACAGGTAGCCGATTTTTTCGCGCAGGTCGAATAACGCGTCGCGGCTGATGCGCACGACATTGCGCCCATCGACGACAATCTCGCCTGCATCCGGCGCAAGCTGACCGGTGATGTGACGCGCCAATGTGGTCTTGCCAGTACCGCTTGGGCCCATGATCGCGGTGATACCACCACGGGCAATGTCCAGATCGACACCGTCGAAGATCGTCTTGCTGCCGAACGCGGTATGCAAGCCGCGTATGCTGATCAACGGCTCGCAGGTTGAAGCGGCGTCGGCTCTCGGCGCGGGCGTGGCGTTCATCGGCGGTGGGCAAGCGGCGGAAGCGCTACCTTACCCGAGCATCGCGTGGCGCGAAAGCACAAAGGCGTCGCCGTTAAGCGTGGCCTCAGCCAGCGGCCAGCAACTGCGCCAGCAGCGCTGCGTGATCTTCCGCCGGCAATGCACAGCCTTCGCGGCGGCTGGCGACAATTTCGCGCAACTGCGCCAGCGCCGTGACGAAATCATCGTTGACGACGATACAATCGAATTCTGCGGCGTGCGCCAAATCCGCATGCGCATCGGCGAGCCGGCGCCGGATCGTGGCTTCGCTGTCGGAAGCGCGCGTGCGCAGACGCCGTTCAAGTTCCGCACGCGACGGCGGCAGGATGAAGATGCTCACCGCGTCCGGCATTTGCGCACGCACCAGACGCGCGCCTTGCCAGTCGATTTCCAGCAGCACATCGCGCCCGGCCACCAGCGCGCGCGCCACCGGTGCGCGCGCGGTGCCCTTCAAGTCGCCGTGCACGATCGCGTGCTCGAGGAACTCGCCACGCGCCACCATGGCTTCGAATTCGCTGCGTGATACGAAGTGATAGTGCACGCCGTCGATCTCGCTCGGTCGCGGCGCGCGTGAGGTATACGACACCGACATGGTCATGCCTGGTTCGCGCTCGAGCAGCGCCCGCGTCAGGCTGGTTTTGCCGGCGCCGGACGGTGCGGCGACGATGTAGAGGGTACCGGACATTTTCGGCTACTCGATATTCTGCACCTGCTCGCGAATCTGCTCGATCAGCACTTTCAGTTCGACCGATGCTTGCGTGGTGCGCTGATCCACCGACTTGGAACCGAGCGTGTTCGCCTCGCGATTGAATTCCTGCAACAGAAAATCCAGACGTCGACCGACAGCTTCGGGCAGGCCGAGCACACGCCGGGTTTCTTCGACATGCGCGGAGAGGCGATCCAGTTCCTCATCCACGTCGATGCGCGACAGTTGCAACACCAGTTCCTGTTCGAGTCGACCGGGCTCCAGCTGGGCGTGCCCGGCGGGCGGCTTGATATCGGCCAGGCGCGCTTGCAACCGCGCACGCAAGCTAGCGCGGATGTCCGGCAGCCATGCGCGCACCTGGACGATGATGCGCGCGACTGCATCCAGGCGCTCGCGCAGGAACACGCCCAAGCGCTCGCCCTCGCGCTGGCGCGTGGCGAGCATGTCAGCGAGTGCGTTATCGAGCAAGTTCAGTGCGGCTTGGCGCAGACCTTCCTGATCGACTTCCTCGCGCAACAGCACGCCCGGCCATTCGAGCAGGCCGGTGAAATCCGTGGCCAGTTTCGGAAAGCGTTCGCCAAGCACGGCGGCGACGCGTTCGAGCTTGTCCAGCGCGGCATCGTTCAGGCGAATGTCGACCGCGCCGGTCTCGTTCGGTCGATAGCGCAGGTTCACATCGACCTTGCCGCGCGTGAGTTTGGCTGCGACGCGTTCGCGCAGCCCCGGTTCTATCGCGCGCAATTCCTCGGGCAGGCGAGGATTGAGTTCCAGATACCGATGATTGACCGAGCGCAACTCGAAGCTCAACGCGCCCCACGGCGTGTCGATCTCGGCGGTGGCAAAAGCCGTCATGCTGCGGATCATGGTGTGGTTTCCCCGGCGGCGCTGGAGCGCAATGGTAAACTCCGCGCCCGCACTTTTGGGAAATATCCGCCATGGCCGCACCGTCCCGCCCTTCCGGCCGCAACCCGGATCAACTACGCGCCGTGTCGATCCAGCGCCATTACACGCGTCACGCCGAAGGTTCGGTGTTGATCGCTTGTGGCGACACTCGCGTGTTGTGCACGGCCAGCGTCGAAGACCGCGTTCCCCCATTCCTGCGCGGCAAGTGCGAAGGCTGGATCACCGCCGAATACGGCATGCTGCCGCGTGCCACCGGCGAGCGCACGCAGCGCGAGGCTGCCCGCGGCCGCCAGGGCGGACGCACGCTGGAAATCCAGCGCCTGATCGGACGCTCGCTGCGCGCCTGCGTGGACCGCGCCGCGCTGGGCGAGCGCACGATCACGCTCGATTGCGATGTGTTGCAAGCCGACGGTGGTACGCGCACCGCCGCGATCACCGGCGCCTATGTCGCGCTGATCGACGCGGTGCGTACCTTGCAAGGCCGCAATGCATTGAAGAAAAATCCGGTCGTCGGCGCCGTTGCGGCGGTATCGGTTGGCGTCTATCGCGGCGCAGCGGTGCTCGATCTGGACTATGCCGAGGATTCGGACTGCGACACAGACATGAACGTAGTGATGAACGACGGCGGCGGCTTCATCGAGCTGCAAGGCACCGCCGAGGGCCACGCGTTTCGCCGGGACGAACTTGATACGTTGCTCGGGCTTGCGCAAAAAGGCATCGGCGAGCTGCTGGAACTGCAGCGCGAGGCACTGGCGGCATGAATCCACGCATCGTCATGATCGCCGTGCTTGTGCGCGACTACGACGAAGCGATTGCCTGGTATCGCGATGCGCTCGATTTCCGCCTGCTCGAAGACGACGATCGCGGCGCGGGCAAACGCTGGGTGCGCATGGCGCCTGCCGGTAACGCGCATTTCAGTCTGCTGCTGGCGCAAGCCACGACTCCGGTGCAAACTGCCGCCATCGGCAACCAGCACAGCGGCCGCGTCGGCTTCTTCCTGCACACCGACGACTTCGCGCGCGACCATGCGCGGCTGGTCTCTTCCGGAGCGCATTTCGAAGAGTCCCCACGACACGAGACCTATGGGACCGTGGCCGTCTTCCGCGACTTGTACGGCAACCGCTGGGACCTGATCGAGCCGCGCGCATGAAACTCGTGTTGGCCAGCGGCAACGCCGGCAAGCTTGCCGAGATCCGCGAGATTCTTGCCGGCGCAGATATCGAACTCATCGCGCAAGGCAAACTCGGCATCGCTGACGCCGAAGAAACCGCGAGTACCTTCGTGGAAAATGCGCTGTTCAAGGCGCGACATGCCGCGCGCGCCTCGGGTCTGCCTGCGCTGGGCGACGATTCCGGACTGTGCGTGGATGCGCTCGGTGGCGCACCGGGCCTGATCTCCGCACGCTACGCGGGCGAACACGGCAACGGCGCCGCGAATATCGCCAAGTTGCTCGATGCATTGCGCGATGTATCGGATTCGCAACGCACCGCGTATTTTCATTGCACCATCGTGCTGCTGCACAGTGCCGACGATCCCGCGCCGCTGATCGCTGAAGGCCGCTGGCACGGACGCATCCTGCACGCACCGCGCGGCACCAGTGGCTTCGGCTACGACCCGGTGTTTTTCGATCCGGTGCTCAACGCCAGCGCGGCCGAACTCAACCCGGCCATCAAGAACCGCGTCAGCCATCGCGGGCAGGCGCTGGCAAGGCTGCGTGAGCTACTTGCTCAATGAGCCCCAACTAGCAATTCAGCGCTTGCGTGCAGCCGCGACGCGCTTGCGCACGGCGTAACGTGGGCGCGGCTCCTGCACGCCCTTGCGCGTGGCGACGACGATATGCCGACGCAGCCAGGCGGCAAACTCGACTTCGGCGAGCTTGCCTGCGGCGAGCGCGAGCATGACCAGATACTTGTCTTCGTCGCTGGCCTCGAATTCCACGTCGTTGAGCGCTAGAAACACGCGATAGCAGACGTGTGCAGTGCGCTTGTTGCCGTCCACGAACGGATGATTGCGCGCCAAGCCGTAGGCCAGGCTCGCCGCGAGATCGGCCAAATCTGGCATCGGATCGCCATAGGCGTGCAACTGTTGCGGACGCGCGAGCGCGGATTCCAGCAGCGTATCGTCGCGCACGCCGATGCTGCCGCCGTGCTCGGCGAGCTGGCGCTCGTGGATGGCGAGCGCAAGTGATTTTTCGATCCAGACGGTCATGGCAGGCGTTCGCTATTGTGCGAGCTTCCGCAACACGGCGCGATCCTTGTGCATGACCTTCTCGGCCACTGCCATCTGCTTTTCCAGCACCGGATCGTAGGCAGTCAGGCGCACGCCGTCCGGTGTCTCCAGCGCCAGCAATTCGTCGCCTTTTTGCAGGTGCAGGCGCGCGAGCAGTTCCTTGGGCAGAATGACACCGGCGGAATTGCCCACGGTGGTGATTTTGAGTTTCATGTTCATGGCGAAGCTCCTGGCCGGATTTGATTATAACATGTGTATGTACGATCATAAACCGCAGCCAATACACTATCGTCATGCTGTCGCCACTGCCCCCGCTATCGCTGTACATCCACATCCCCTGGTGCGTGCGCAAATGCCCGTACTGCGATTTCAATTCGCACAACGCGCCACAATCCCTCCCGCAAAATGAATACGTGACTGCGCTGCTCACGGATCTGGATCAGGATTTGGCGCTGGCGCACGATCGACGACTACAAAGCATATTTTTCGGTGGCGGCACGCCGAGCCTGTTTTCGCCGAATTCCATCGCGCGGATTCTGGATGGTGTCGCCGCGCGGCTGACGTTTGCACCGGACATCGAGATCACGCTGGAAACCAATCCCGGCACCGTCGAACACGGGCCATTTGCGGATTACCGCCGCGCCGGCGTCAACCGCATCAGTTTTGGGGTGCAGAGTTTCGATGACGCGGCGCTCCAGCGCATCGGCCGCATCCACGATGCGCAACAGGCCGAACGCGCGGTCAAATCGGCCCAGGATGCCGGCATGGAAAATCTGAACCTGGACCTGATGTATGCGCTGCCGCAACAGACGCTGACCGGCGCGCTGGCTGATGTGGAAAAAGCGATACTGCTGCAAACGCCGCATTTGTCGCATTACCAGTTAACTCTGGAACCGAACACGCCCTTCGCTGCGAACCCACCTTCGCTGCCGGACGACGACAGCGCCTGGGACATGCAGGAAGCCTGTCAGGCGCGCTTGGCGCATGCAGGATTAACGCAATACGAAGTGTCAGCCTATGCGCGTGCCGGGCACGAGTGCGCGCACAATCTCAATTACTGGAATTTCGGCGATTATCTGGGCATTGGTGCGGGCGCACACGCAAAGCTGACGGACAGCGATGGCACGGTACGCCGGCGCTGGAAGCTGCGTGCGCCACGCGGCTATCTGGAACACGCGGCCACGCCGCGCCGCGTCGGCGGCGACGATGTCATCGCGCCGGAACAACTGCCGTTCGAATTCATGCTCAACGCGCTGCGTCCGAATGCAGGATTTTCCCTGAGCGATTTTTCCGCGCGGACGGGACTGCCGGAATCGGCTATTGCGGCGCAGCTCGCCGCTGGGCAATCGCGTGGCTGGATCGATCGCAACAACGGCCGAGTGCGTACAAACGAACTCGGCCGCCGTTTTTTAAATGATTTGTTGCTACTTTTTTTGCACAACTAAAGTCATTGCGAACCGGCTGACATTGCCTTTACGCAATTTGTGTATGCATCGCGCGCCCTGCCGTAAACCGCCGTAGCAATGGAACAACCAAGCCCCCCACCCCCGGCACATGCGACTATGGCTCTGTCGGCCGCATCCATCATTGCATTTGCTTCGGCGATACAGGACCCTGCCGCTGCAGGCGCAGCACCAAACCTGTTAGTCTGGAGATGTCGTTCCAAAGTCGATACGACGCGGGTACCCTCTTGGAACTGCTGGACTATTTGTGGGTTTTCTTGAATGAACTTGTTTGCTTTCTCAAGATCATAAGTCGCAGAAGCGGTAGACAAGTCGGTCACTGTGGTGACAATCAATTTGTTACCTATGAAGTCCATTCTCGTCGTGGAGATCACTCCCCCATCATCGGTCACTCCTACAATGCTATCGCTAGAAATGGTGATATCTCGAGAAATCGTTCCAGACCCGGTGCTAAAATGGATTGGTGCGAATGAACTTCCACCTTGTGCCTCTCCCGCCACCAGAACAGGGCTGGCAAAAATCGCACTCATTACGATCGCGAAACAAATAAGCTTGCGCATAATTCACCTTGGCTTGTTGGTTTACTTGGACGCAAGTTTACTATACCCCCCCCCCCGTTGAGTAAAGCAATGCTGGGAAGCATGACGTGCTAGACTGCGCGCGCCGCAGGTGTCCCACCACTTGAATGCTCAAGCTCGCGTCCGCTTGCCGGACAGGCCCTAATGCATTCAAGTGGTGGGGTGAAACGGGAAGCTGGTGCGTTGTCTTTGCGATCTTCCCTGATCGCGAGAATCAAGAAGCGACCATCCCTGGTCGCACTCTTCAACAAAGCCGGCGCTGCCCCCGCAACGGTAAGCAGGAATGCTTCGGTCATCACGCCACTGAGTTTGCTCTCGGGAAGGCGATCGAGCTGAAACCTGCAAGCCCGGAGACCGGCCTGCGCCACGGATTCGCTCTGGCGAATCCAGAAGCTCAAGGCGTTGCGGCGGGCAACGGCGGGCGCCCGCGCAGCTGCGTCGGCCTCGTCCCTCCTCCGCACGTCTTGCCATCAACCGCGGGTGAGCGTACGGAGTCGACCATGTTGCGAAAATTCCTTCTCGTTTTTTCCACACCATTCTTTTATGTCGCCGCACATGCGCAGGATGTGGCGCTGCAACCCACGGTCGAGGTGACCGCCTCGCGTGTTGCCGAAACCGTCGATGCAAGCCTGGCCGATGTGAGCGTCATCACACGCGCCGACATCGATGCCAGCAACGCACCGGATCTGCTCGACCTGCTGCGTTTGCAGGCCGGCGTCGACGTGGTGCGCACGGGCGGCGCCGGCGAACAAACCAATGTGTTCCTGCGCGGCACCAATGCCAATCATGTGCTGGTACTGATCGACGGCGTGCGCGTGGCCTCGGCCAACACTGGCGCATTCGCCTGGGAAAACCTGCCGCTGGATGCCGTGCAGCGTGTCGAAATCGTGCGCGGGCCGCGCGCCAGTTACTGGGGCTCGGACGCGATCGGCGGCGTGATCCAGATTTTCACGCGCAAACTCGATGGTCCGCATCTGGCCGCAAGTTACGGCAGCTACCGCAGTGCCGACGGCAGCGCCGGGTTCGGAACACGATCCGGGACCGGTGGCTTCAGCGTGCTGGTCGGCGCGCGCCACGTCGACGGTTTTTCCGCGACCAACCCCGGCATCTGCAATGGCCCGAACGATCCGTATTGCATCTACAACCCGGACGCGAACGGCGCGCAATACCACGGCGCCGTCATCAATGGCGACTACAAACTTGGCGCACAAACCCTGTCCGCAAACCTGTTCCGCAGCACCGGCACGCAGAACTTCGACAACGGCGCGAGCGACGCGATTTCGCACACACTCGATCAGGCCATCGGCACCGCGCTGGAAGGAGATGTCACCGATCGCTGGCACGAGCGCATCGCACTCGGCACCTCGCGCGAGGACATCGTCACGCCTGCGTTCGCCAGCGCCTACCGTTCCACGCGCGAGCAGGCTGCGTGGACGAACGACGTGATCTTGTCTGCCGCGCAGCATCTGATCGCCGGCATCGACGCCACACACTCACACGGCATCAGCATCGATACGTCGGGATTTGGCGCACCGTACGACGTGGCGCGCGACAGCCTCGGCGCATTCGCAGGCTGGCGCGTATCCGATGCTGCGTTCGACAGCGAACTGGCCGGGCGTTACGACCACGACAGCCGCTTTGGCAGCGCGTTTTCCGGCTCGGTCGCGGCCGGCTGGAGGCTTAATGACGCCCTGCGTCTGACCGCTAGCTTTGGTACCGCGTTCCGCGCACCGGATCTGAACGAATTGTATTCGCCCGGCTACGGCGGCTACTATGCCGGCAATCCCGCTTTGCAACCAGAGCGTTCGCGCACGCTGGAATTGGGCGCGGAATGGACGCCGGATGCCGCCAATCGTCTGGCTGTGCATGCGTTCTCCACGCGCGTGCACGACCTGATCGACTTTTCCGGCGGCAGCACGTTCCGAGCGATCAATATCGACCGCGCCGCGATCGACGGCGTGGAATTGACCCACGCGATACACGCCGGCGCGTGGTCGTTAACCGACAGCATCACCGTGCAGGATCCGCGCAATGCGGGCACCGGCGCGCACCTGCTGCGGCGGCCACGGCGGAAAATTTCCAGTCTGCTCGAACGTGGTTTCGGCGAACGCTTGCGCGCCGGCATGGAGTTCATAGCCAGCGGCACGCGCCAGGACGTCGGCGGCGTAACCCTGCCCGGTTACGCGCTGGTCAACCTGCGCGCCGACTACCGGCTGACGCCGGCCTGGCGGATCGGTGCGCGGTTGGAAAATGCATTCGACCGGTTCTACGAGCTTGCGCACGGCTACAACACGCCAGGAAGGTCGGCGTATCTGACCGTGTCGTGGCAGCCTTGAATCGGCGAAAACCGCGAGCGGTAGCCGTGGCCGCCACGTCGGCATAGAATTCGCATGCATACAGGGATGAGTGCAGGGATGGTCGAACCGTGCGAGGCTATGGTTACACGAGATTCGGCACGGGCGGGTTTGCGGGTCAGCGGCGAACAAAGGGCGGGGACGAAGAAATGATTCAGGCATCTCGCGGAGCGGGCACCAAACCCAGCACCGAATCCACGCAAATGATCACGCTCGCCAGTCGCAACCAGTGGCCGCCGCGGGTGCGTAAACTGATGGAAGGCGTGCACCATCTGTGTTCGACGGCCCTGGAACGCGCCATGGTCGCCACGCTGGATGACGCCGAAGGGCAATTGTTCAAACTTGCCGAGCAAAGCCGCAGCAACGATGCGCAATATCGGAATTTCGAATCGCTGCGCGAGATCAAGCGCGGCCGTGCCGACGTGGCGCCGCGCCTGATGCTGGCAATCGAGGATCAGCTGGCCCGCTTCGACCAGGGTCCCGACTCCGACGACGCCGGCACAGCCACGCGCGCCGGTGCTCCCGGGCGCAAGGAACTGGCCCTGGTCGACACCCGCGAGCTGGAGGAAACGCTCGCGCTGCAGGAATTTGCCGCGAAGAACGAGATCCGTCAGGCACCTGCGCTGTATCTGCTTGGTCACCGCTTTGGCGTACTCGCCAGCGCCCCTGCAATCGATGCGGAAACCCTTGCCATCGGTCCGGCGAAGCTGGCGCAGGCCCTGCATCACGCCTGCGCATGTCTGGATATCGCCGCCGATCATCGCGTATTGCTGTTCCGTGCGTTCGAACGTGTCGGCAACACGGCCGTGGGCGAGATTTATGCCGGCCTGAATCGGTATTTCATCGAACACGGCATCCTGCCGCACCTGCAGGCGTCGTTGGCCGCACGCGCCAAAAGTTCGCAAGAGCCGCGCGGCGATGCGCCGGCGGCAGAGGAACCCGCACCGACCGCGGCAGGCCATTCACCGCAGCGGGCGGCGCATGCCGCTGCAGCCATGCGGCAGGGCGGCCACACGCAGGCGCAAGCGTACCCCCCGCTCGACATGGCTGCGCGCACCATAGCGCCGGACGACCGCGACGCGGAATTATTCACCACGCTGCGCGAACTGCTCGCTGGACGTCGCAGTGCGCTTGGCGCCTCCGAGAGTATGCCCGCCAACGGTTATGTGCCGGCCGGCGAGGAATTGCAATCCGTACTCGGTGCGCTGCAAGCCAAACCGATCTCGCCGATGATGATGGGCGGCAAGGTGGTGCAGCGCTCGATCGGGCATTTGAAACAGGACCTGCTGTCGCATCTGCGCCAGCAAGCGCCAACCGGCAGCACGCCGCAATTGGCCGCCGAGGATTCGGACACCATCGACCTGGTCGGCATGCTGTTCGATTATCTGACCAAGAATGTCCGCCCCGACGGCAGCACCCAGTCCCTGATGACCAAGTTGCAGGTGCCGCTGCTGCGCGTGGCGCTGCGCGACAAGAACTTCTTCACCCGCCGCTCGCATCCGGCACGGCAGCTGCTCAATGCGATTGCCGAGACCGGCACGCACTGGCTCGATGACAGTGAAGGTCCAGCCGACCGCGCCCTGGTCGACAAGATGCAGGTGGTGGTCGACCGCGTCAGCCAGCAGTTCGACGGCAACCTCGGCCTGATCGAGGACATGCTGACCGACCTGTCCCAGCACATGCACACCCTGGCGCGCAAAGCGGAGGTGACCGAACGCCGGCATGTCGATGCCGCACGCGGACGCGAAAAACTCGCCGTCGCGCGTGAGCAGGCTCGCGCAGCGATCTCTGAACGCGTGGCTAGCGCGAAGCCGAACAAGCTCGTGCGCACCTTGCTCGAACAGGCCTGGACGGACGTGCTCGCGCTGACTTTGCTGCGCCAGGGCGAACAAAGCCCCATTTACGCCAAACGCCTGGCGGTCGCCGACCAGCTTATTGCCACATCCGGTACGCGCAGCGGCGACAACAAACCCGCACCCGAACTGCGTGGCGAAATCGAAACCGCGCTGGACCAGGTCGGCTATCACAAGGACGATATCCAGGCCGTGGTAACGCGCCTGTTCCAACCAGAGCAGGAGACCGAACAAGAAGCCGTTTCCAATACGGAAATCGCAATCAAGCTCAAGAGCAAGGCACGCCTCGGCGAAGACGGCGCTGTACCTGCGCAACCGAAACGCGGCATGCCGGTGTTCGCGCCCGACAGTCCGGAGGGGCGTGCGTTCGAACGCATCAAGACCCTGCCATTCGGTAGCTGGTTCGAATTTCGCACCAACCAGCAGGGCGACAAGGTACGGCGCAAACTGGCGTGGTTTTCCACCCTGTCCGGTCACTGTCTGTTCGTGAACCAGCGCGGTGTACGGGTGGACGAGAGAAATCTCGAACAACTCTCGCGCGACATCGCCAATCAGCAGGCGTGGATCGTCGAACCGGAGACCGAAACCCTGGTCGACCGTGCGTGGAAATCCATCGTCAGTTCGCTCCGACAACTGGTGGGGCGCGATCCCGAACCGGTACCGGCCTGAGGTCCGCGCAACGTGGAGTCGTCATGAACGAACATCGCCGCAACCAACGCAAACGCGCCCACCACGCCATCGCGGTGAGCGATTCGATCAATGGCCAGCAGATCGGCCACATCGGCAACCTTTCTGTCGACGGCATGCTGCTGATCACCAGCCGCCAATTGCCGGAAGACGCACTGTTCCAGCTCAACTTCGATCTGCCCAGCGGCGCCACCACCGGCAACCACCATCTCGAAATCGGCGTGCACGAGCAATGGAGCGAAGCGGCCAACGTACCTGGCCAGTTCTGGACAGGCTTTCGCATCATCGACATCGGCCCGGAAGATTTCAACGTACTCCACGATTGGGTGATGTCACCAGGCGGTCAATTCGATTGACGCGTAGTGCGCAGCGTTGCGGCACAATAGGCGCTTCCTAAACGCGCGGGTGCCGCCATGTCCGATCTGCTTGCCAAACTCTATCCGCAACACCTGCGTACCCTGCAAGCCCACGCCGATGAGGCGCTGCAGCGCGGTGGTTTCGATCACCTGGTCGTCGCCGCGGGCGTGCCGCGCATCGAGTTTCTGGACGACCGCCCCGCCCCGTACGTAGTCAATCCGCATTTCAAGCACTGGCTGCCGGTCACCAAGGCGCCAGGATCCTGGCTCGTGCACACGCCCGCTGCGAAGCCGAAATTGATTTATCTGCAACCACGCGATTACTGGCACGTGGTACCGGAAGCCCCGGCCGGCTACTGGGTCGAGTACTTCGAGATCGTCGTCGTGCACGCAGCCAAGGATGTGCTGGCGCATCTACCCAAACCACTGGCACGCTGCGCAATCATTGGTGAGGACAATGCCGCGCTCGGCGATGTGCAGCCGAACAATCCGGCGCCGGTCCTCAACTATCTGCATTATCAGCGCAGCCACAAGACCGATTACGAACTGGCGATGCTGCGCGTGGCGAGCAAGCTCGGCGCGCGCGCGCACCGCGCCGCGGAAGCTGCGTTCCGCGCGGGCAAATCCGAATACGACATCAATACCGCGTACCTGAATTCCGTGCATGAGACCGAAAACGAGCTGCCTTACAGCAACATCATCGCGCTCAACCAGCACGGCGCGTGCCTGCACTACACCGACCTGAACCGCGCGCCGCCGGCGCAGGCCGATTCCTTCCTGATCGACGCCGGCGCGAATTTCCATGGCTACGCCAGCGACATCACGCGCACCTACGCGGCGCCCCACGCAGGCGAATTCCAGGCGTTGATCGACGCAGTCGATGCCGCCCAGCGCGGCTTCGTGCAGAAAGTGCGGCCGGGCCAGAACTACGCCGACCTGCATATCCATGCGCATCACGCGCTCGCCGCGATCCTGCGCGAGCAGGATTTTGTCCGCATGAGCGCCGAAGCCGCAGTCGAAACCGGGGTATCGAACGCGTTCTTCCCGCATGGCCTTGGCCACATGCTCGGCCTGCAAGTGCATGATGTCGCCGGCTTCCAGAAGGATGCGAGCGGCGGCACGATCCCGCGCCCGCCGGGCCATCCGTACCTGCGCTTTACGCGCACACTGGAAACGCGCATGGTCACCACGATCGAGCCGGGTATCTACTTCATCGATATGCTGCTGGCGGAATTGAAGAACGACGCCCGAGCGAAAGATATCAATTGGGACAAAGTCGATAAATTCCGTCGTTACGGCGGCATCCGCATTGAGGACGATGTGGTGTGTACAAATGGCGCGCCGGAAAACCTCACGCGGGATGCATTTGCGGCGGCGTGAGCGCGAGGTCGCACGCACCCAATGCGCCTGACAAGACCACAAATCCGCCGCTTCCCCGTGCGATAATTGACTATCGCCAAGGAGCCGGAATGCCGGCATGACGTCCGTGTCCGTGAATTTGCACCCCTTTCTCCGCTGGTTACGCTGCGTCACCGCCATTGGCGTCAGCGCCAGCTTCGCTGCGGGCGCCGCTGCACCCGACCCGTTCGTTTCCCATCCGATTGCGCAGGCTGCCGCATCCGAAACGTCGATCGCTACGCACCCGGGAAATGTATACGATTCCACAAAGCGACCCAGCGCGCACGCTACCCGGCGCAAGCCGCCGGCGCACGATCCGAAAGCGGCGCGCATTCTCGACCTCGACGGCATCGGCAAGGTGACCGTTTACGCCCCAGTGGGCGAGGCCAAGGGTCTGGCGCTGTTCGCATCAGGCGACGGCGGCTGGGAACTGGGTGTTTGGGACATGGCGCAAACCGCGGCCAGCCTGGGCTACTGGGTCGCCGGGTTCAGCACCCCGGCCCTGCTCAAATCGCTGGACACGGGCATGGGTCCTTGCAGCGATGCCGCCGCCGCGTTCAGCCGAATCGGCAACGAAGTGAAATCCACATTGCAACTGCCGACGGATTTGCGGCCACTGCTGATCGGCTATTCCTCCGGTGCCACAGTCGCCTACGCCGCGCTGGCACAAGCCGGCGACGAACGCTTTTCCGGCGCGATGACGCTCGGTTTCTGCCCCGATCTGCTCTACCACAAGCCGTTCTGCACGGACGCGGGTTTGACCGCGGACAAACAGCACAAGCCACCCTATGGCTTTGTCTTCAACACCGTGCCGCGCGTACCGGCACCGTGGATCGTGCTGCAAGGCGATATCGACAAGGTCTGCAATCCACCGGCTACGGTGAGTTTTGTGGAAAAAGTGAAGAATGGAAAAGTGATCGATCTGCCCCATGTCGGCCATGGCTACGGCGTGCCGCGCAACTGGATGCCGCAATACCGCGCCGGCCTGATCGAACTGCTGCGCGCCGCCGCCCCGCCATCGCGCGTGGCCGAAAACGCGCGTTGACGCCAGTAACCGTGCGCGCCGTCCGATGAGCGAGCTTTCGTCCCGCCCCGCCCCGTCAGGGATCTTCGCACGCCTGCGCTGGATCGTGCCGGTCGCGTTTCTCGCGCTTACCGGCTGGCTGCTGTGGCGCGAGTCCGGTGAGTTTGCGCTGGCCGACATTCAACATACGTTGATCGACGTGCCTACGCTGCCCGCGCTCGGTGTGGCTGCACTCGCCCTCGTCGGCGTGGCCTACACCGGCACCGTGGACTGGCTGATCGCACGCTGGCTCAAGCTCGGCCTGCACGCGCGCGACTGCTTCCGCCTTGCGTTTGTCGCCAACAGCATGGCGAACACGCTCAATCTGTCGGGTGCAATGGGCGCAAGCGTGCGCCTAATGGGTCTGAGCGCACTCAAGGTGCCGCTATCGCGCGCGGCAGCGCTGATCGGCATGCAGGCGCTCTCGCTGCTCTCAGGCCTGTCGCTGCTCGTCGTCGCCACGCTGGCGACCAGTTCGCTACCCCTGACCCAGGGTACGGCACAGCGCTGGGTCGCCGCCGCCGTACTCGTCGCCGCCGCGTTCTATCTGCCGCTGTATTTTTTCCTCACTACCCGGCGCGCGCTGATGCGCTGGCTTCCCGCAGACGTGGGCATCCCACCGTTGCGGTTGAAGATCGAATTGACCCTGGTTTCCCTCGTCGACTGGTTGTTGGCCGCGGCGACGTTGTACGCCTGCATCTACCTGTCCGGCGAGCACATCAAGCCGGGGCTGTTGCTCGGCGCATTCGCCGGCGCCGGTGTGCTCGGTTTGGTGAGCCAGGTCCCGGGTGGGCTGGGCGTTTTCGACGGGTTGATCCTGCTCGCGCTGACCGAATCCGGTTACGACAAGGCGGCGATCGTGTCCGGGCTGATGCTGTTCCGCATCGCCTATTATCTGCTACCGCTGCTGATCGCACTGTATCTGGGTTCGGAGATGCTCAGCGCGCGTCTGCCGCTGCTTGCACGACTGCGTTCGCGCCTGGCCGGACATCCGCTGTTCGGTTTGCTCGGTCTGCCGGCAACCCTGCTCGCCGACTTCGGCACGCGCCTGCTCGCGATCCTGACCTTTGGCGCTGGCGCGTTGCAGCTCGCCTCGGCAGCGATCCCTTCGGTGAGCGAACACATCACCACGGTACGCGCGCATCTGCCAATACTGGCTGTGGAAAGCTCGAACTGGTTTTCGGTGCTGTCCGGCGTGCTGTTGCTCGGGCTCGCGCGCGGTATCGACGGCCGCCTGCGACTGGCCTACCGCGTCGCGCAATGGCTGTTGCTGATCAGCGCGGCGCTGGCGGTCACCAAGGGCCTGCATTTCGGCGAAGCGCTGTTACTGCTCGCCGTGGCCGGGGTGTTGCGCGCGCGCAAACGCGTGTTCTCGCGGCGCGCAATGACGCTGACTTCGGCGCGCACGTTCGGCTGGTTGGCCGGGCTCATCGTCTGCGTACTGGTGTTCTTCGCCTTCGGCGTGGCCCAGGTACTCGGCGACGATTCGTTCGACTTGTTCTATGTCGGTTTTGGCGAACACACCTCGCGCATCGGCCGCGGTCTCGCGGCCGCCTTGCTCGGTCTGGTCATCTATCTCATCTGGCAGGCGTTTGCGGTCAAGCGGCCCAGGCTTGCCCTGCCCGATCACGCGGAACTGGAGCGCGCGCGCACGCTGTACAACGCGCATGGCGGCGGCGAGTTCGCGCACCTGAGCTTCATGGCCGACAAGCATTTGTTCTGGGCCGCCGACCATCAAGCGGTAATCGCCTATGGCAGCGTGCGCGACCGCCTCGTCGCACTCGGCTCGCCGTGCGGTGCAGACACGGCCATCGACCGCGCGATTCTGGATTTCCGCCACTTTGCCGACGCCCAGGATCGCGTGCCCGTGTTCTACGAAGTACTCGAACCGGAACTGTCGCGCTATCACGATCTGGGTTTCGACCTGTTCAAACTCGGCGAACTCGCGCTCGTGCGGCTCGAGGAATTTTCCCTCGGCGGCAAGCGCTGGGAAGATCTGCGCCAAGCCTGCAATCGCGCGCACAAGGAACAACTGACGTTTAGCCTCGTGCAGCCGCCGTTCGATACCGCCCTGCTGACCGATCTGGAGCGCGTCTCCGACGCCTGGCTGGCGGACAAGGGCGGCGGCGAGAAGGGTTTTTCGCTGGGTCGCTTCGATCCGGGGTATTTCGCGTGGAGTCCGCTCGGCCTCGTCCACCGCGACGGCGAGTTGATCGCATTCGCGAACGTGCTGCCGCCGTACGGTCCCGGCGGTCACGCCAGCGTGGACCTGATGCGCTACGTCGCCGACACGCCACGCAGCACGATGGATTTCCTGTTCGCGAAAGTCATGTCGTGGGCGCAGGAACAAGGCTACGAAATCTTCAGTCTCGGCATGGCCCCGCTCTCGCGCGTCGGCGACAACCCATACGCGCGCGTCAACGAACGTCTGGCCGCGCTCGCTTTCCAGTACGGCAACCGCTTCTACAACTATCAGGGCGTGCGCCGCTACAAGGACAAATTCAAACCCGAGTGGATCGGCTCGTATCTCGCCTACCCGCGCGGCCTTTGGGTGCCGGGTCTGCTGATCGACATCGCCGCGCTGGTATCGGGCGGCTACCGGCGCTTTCTTATCGGCTGATCATCAATCCCGCCGCACTGGCAGACTTGCCACGATCGCTGCACCGAGCTGATCGTAGTCGCCGTTGTAGTGGTGGGCGCCGGGCAGCACGAGCTCGCGCACATTGGGCTTGCCGATAATCTGTTTGCAGAAACTGTCGTCCTCGTCGGCGCCGTGCACGCAGATCACCGGCACTTTTGTCCTGGCGATTTCCGGGGCAAGCGGAATCGCCCCCTTGTGCACGGTCGAACCGAACCAGTCGCCGACGTGGATCTCGAACACGGCCGTGTCATCGGGCGAGATCAGCACCTGCGCGGCAATGCGCTGGCGCGCTAGATCCGGCAGACGATTGATCAACACGGGTTCCAGACCCGCACCGAAGGAATAGCCGAGCACGATGAAATCCGCGTGCGGATACTGCGCGCCGTAGTGACCGATGATTCGGGTGAGCGCGTCTGCGGCCTGTGCGGGCGTGCGCGTTTCCCAGAAATACTTGAGCGTGTTGAGGGCAACGACCTGGATGCCGCGTTGCGCGAGCTGGTTGGCAACGCCAACGTCAAGTCCGGCCCAACCGCCATCGCCGGTGAGCACGATGGCAATGCGTTGCGCGAATGTGCCTTGCGCGGGCACCTGTTCCAGCGGCAGGTCGGCGATGCCCTGCGGCAACGGCGGCGCGATGCGCGCCGGGGCCGTCAGCCAGTCGATAGCCGCGACGAGCGCCATGCCGGGATCGGATCGATCCGCTCGCGCCGCGGCCAACCAACCTCGTACCGTCGCTGGCAACCGGTCAAACCATTCGCTGCGCCGCGCGCCGGGAGCAGATGGCTGCGGCAACCACGCATTCGGCAGTTTGCGCACCGGAACGATGCGGAAGCGACCCTGACCGTCAGCAGCGGTCAGCGGCCCGGCATCGCCCTTGCAGATGGATTTGGGCAGGCGAAAGTCTGCATCCCAGCCCAGGGTGACGAGTCCGAGATAGGTGCCCTGCGGCGCCTGCGCGTCGAGCGCATAGGCGAAAACTGCCCCGGCGCCGTCGCCGACCAGAAGTGGATAAATATATTTGTCCAGTTTGCGGTCGCGCTGCATCCAGTGGATCATCTCTTCGAAATGTCCGGCCGGAAACGAGCATTTGTCCTGGATCGACTCCATCTGGGCGAGGTAGGCCGGCAAATCCACGCCCAGCACGAACGCGCCGGCGTCGGCCTGTGTGCTCGCCAGCGCTTCGGCGCGTGCGTCCCAGCCGGTGACGTCGGAAATCAGCACGATCACGCGTTTGGGTTCGCCGGCTGGAACGGCCACATGCACGTTGCCAAATAGACCGAAATGCACGGGCACGGTGGCAGCGATCGCGCACGGTACGAACGCAACAAGACAAAGAATGGCAAAGCACATCCTGCGCATGGAATGAGTCCGGATTATTTGTGCGCGGAGGCCATCAACGCCTCGATCGCATCCGGATCGCTGGGCACGGCAGTGGTAATGACCTCGGCTTCCGCGCGCGTGACCACCACATCGTCTTCGATGCGGATGCCGATGCCGCGCCATTTGGCGGCGACGCCCTTGGCATCCGGCGCGATGTACAGGCCCGGCTCGACTGTCACCACCATGCCCGGTTCGAGTTCGCGGAATTCGCCGTCCACGCGATAGTCGCCAACATCGTGCACGTCCAGACCGAGCCAGTGTCCGGTCTTGTGCATGTAGAACTGGCGATAGGTCTGTTCACGGATGTTCTTGTCGAGGCCGCCCTTGAGCAGGCCGAGCTTGATCAAGCCCGCGGTGAGCGTGCGTACGGCCGCATCGTGGTAGGCGTCGAAGGTTTTGCCGGGACGCACCTGCTCGATACCCGCGCGTTGCGCCGCAAGCACGATTGCGTACAACGCGCGCTGCTCGGGCGAGAATCTGCCGTTCACCGGAAACGTACGCGTGATATCCGAGGCGTAGCACTGGTACTCGGCACCGGCGTCAATCAGCAACAGGTCGCCATCCTTGAGGACTGTGTTGTTGGCGCGGTAATGCAGCACGCAGGCGTTGGCGCCACCACCGACGATGGGCTCGTAGCTCGCTACCGCACCGCGGCGGCGGAACTCGTGCAGCAGTTCGGCCTCGATCTCGTGTTCGTTCATGCCCGGCCGCACCGCGCGCATGGCGCGCACATGCGCGCTGGCGGCGATCTGCGCGGCCTTGCGCATCAGCCGCAGCTCGGCACGCGTCTTGTACAGGCGCAGATCATGCAGAATGTGGCCCAGCGCGACGAACTCGTGCGGCGCGCGCGCGCCCTGCTTGATCCGTGCGCGCACCTGGTTGACCCAGCCGATCAGCTGGATGTCGAAATCAGCGTCGCGGCCGAAGTGGTAATACACGCGCGAACGGCCTTCAAGCATGCCGGGCAGGATGTCGTCGATGTCGGCGATCGGAAAAGCATCGTCCATGCCGAAATCGCGCACCGCACCTTCGGTCCCGGCACGTGCGCCATCCCAGGCTTCGCGTTCGCGATCGCGTTCGCGGCAAAACAGGATCGTCTCGCCGTGCTCACGACCCGGAATCAATGCGAGTACGGCATCGGGTTCGGCAAATCCCGTCAGGTAATGGAAATCGCTGTCCTGCCGGTAGGGATAGTGGCTGTCGTTGTTGCGCACGCGCTCGCATGCGGCCGGCACGATGCAGATACCGTCGTCCCCGACAATACGCATCAACTGCCTGCGGCGACGGGCAAATTCCTTGTACTCGATCATGGGATTTCAGTGCACCGTGGGATGGGCGGGCGCTGCAGCGGTGAGCTCCGCGTACAGCAACAACGCGCCGGCACGCACGAATTCGATCACCTCGGCCAGCGCGATTTCGTCTTCCTCGGCGTCGCCATAGGTGAATTGAGCACCGGCGATGGTGGAGAATTCGCGCAGAATTTCGCTGGCGTCCGTCGACCAGCTGTGGCGCGCAGGCGCGCCGGCCAGACCCAGACCACCGAGGAATCCTCGGCACCATTCCACCAGCGCAGCGCCACGTGCCGCCATTGCGCTGCCGTCGTTTGGCAACAGCGGCTCGAACGCGGTTTGTGGATGCGTGAACCAGGCCGCGCATTCTTCGTAAAACCCTCTCAGGGCAGTATCGGTTGGATCGGCCACCCGATCGGTTTCCAATTCCAATGCCCGCAGCCAGCCATCCGCACCTGCAGAGCCGCCACCGCACAGGTATCCGGTCAGAGAGCCATGCAGGTCGCTGGCGTCCACGCCCAGCCGCAGGCGAGCAAGCAGCTGGCCCAATTGGGCGTGGGTGAGGGTGGCAGCAGCGCTCATCGGCATCGGATTGCGGCGGTAGCCCATTCTATCAGGCCCTGCCAACGTCGCGGCGGTTGCCTGTACCCAGCCGCAACCCTATTATCGGGATGTCCGAATCTACGCGTATTCGCAGTCATGCCGTTTTCGAGGGGACGCCGGATTGTCGGCGGGTGGTGCTTCTTGCTCGCCTTGCTGCTGCTGGCGACGGCGGCGCACGCCAGCGAGCGGCGCTATTATTTCGACACCATCGGCAGCGAACGTGGTCTTACTTCGCACACGGTTACGGCACTGTTCCAGGACCGTACCGGCTATCTCTGGATTGGCACGCTGGCAGGGTTGAATCGCTACGACGGTTATGGATTCCGGCTCTTTCAGTACCATCCGCAGGATCCGCATTCGCTGTCCGAAGCCATGGTTACCGCACTGGCGCAGGACACGCAAGGACGGCTGTGGGTCGGTGGCATGAGTCAGGGACTCGCGGCCCTGGATGAAATCACGGGCAAAGTGGTTTCCCGCTCGCGTATCGGCACCCGTCAAGCGTTGCCGCGCGACGCGATCAGTGCGCTCGCATTCGTTCCGTCGCGTGGGTTGTGGATCGGCACTGCAGCCGGCATCGAATTGATGGATCCAGTAACGCTGCAGCGGCGTGAGCTATACCGTTTCCCCGCGGATTCGCGCATGCGCCGGGTTTTCCAGCTTGCGTCAGCCGCGGATGGCACACTGTGGGCAGCGACATCTGCGGGCCTGCTGCGTTTCGCTCCGCACAGCGACCGCGCGCAAAGCGTTGCTCCCGACCAACTACCATTGGCATTGTGCGTGCTGATTGGCGCCGACGGCGCGGTCTACGCAGGCGCTACGAACGGCCTGTTCCGGATCGAATCGGCGAGTGGCGCCGCGGCGCAACGCCTGTGGCCAAGCGCCGAGTCAGCGGCAGCGACAGCGCCGGTACGCGCACTCGCCGGCGACCACCGCGGGCGTTTGTGGTTGTCCGTGTATGGACAGGGCCTGGTGGTCTTTGATCCGGCGAACGCGCAGTCCGAACTGGTGCGCCACAATGCCTATCTGCCCGGTTCCCTGCCTGACGACCAGATCAGTGAACTGCTGATCGATCGTTCTGGACTGCTCTGGGTCGGAGGCAGTCTCGGCGGCGTTGCCGTTGCCAAACCGGACGGTACGGCGTTTCGTTACGCGATGGACCCTACCCCGGGTCGCGACCAGATGGGCAACAGCATCCGCGCGGTGCTGGATGACGGTCATGGCCGCTTGTGGCTGGGCACCGACGGCGACGGATTGAAACGCTACGATCCGGCACGCGACTCCTTTGAGTACTTCGACGGATTGTTTGCAAGCGCCGCGCCTTCCCGGGGCGACGATCTTTTGCCAGGCGTATTTGTATTCGCACTTGCGCATGCCGACGGCGATGCGTTGTGGGTGGGCACCAATCATGGCGCGTTCGGCTTCGACCCAGACGCGCATCGTGCAACGCGGTTGCCCGTCGATAACGGCGATGGCAACGGTTTGCCGGGTCAAGTCGTACGCGCACTGCTGGTGGCGCGCGACGGCAGTGTCTGGTTCGGCACCTATGGCCAGGGACTGGGCCACTGGTGGCCGGCGGCCGCAGGCAGGCAGGCACGCTGGCAGCAGTTTCACCACGCAACCGATCAGGCGAACACACTGGCAAGCGATGTCATCCTCGCCCTGACCCAGGATTCGGAAGGCCGCGTCTGGATCGGTACGGCAGACGGCCTGAGCGTCTACGATCCGGCAAGCGGGGGCATGCGAACGTATCGCCATGACCCCGCCAATCCGCATTCGCTTTCCGACAATCTGGTGCGCAGCCTGTACCAGAGCGGCGACAGCACAATCTGGGTTGGTACCCAGAGCGGTCTCGACCGGCTGGATATTCCTGGTGCGGCGGCGGCGCAATTCATTCATTATCGAGCGATCGACGAGTCGTCCGGCGCGGCCATCTACGGGATTCTTGGCGACACGCGGCACAACCTCTGGCTGAGTACCAACCACGGTATCGTGCAATTCAACCGTGCGCGCGGGGCATTTTACGAGTTCGGCCTGCGCGATGGTCTGCAAGGCCTGGAATTCAACAGCGGCGCGGCGTGCACGCGCAGCGACGGCGAACTGGCATTCGGTGGCTTGCACGGAATCAATGTGTTCCGACCCTCCACGATCCAGCACGATGCGCTCGTGCCACACGTAGTGATCACCGCGGCGCGCATCAACGATGCGCTCGTCGATGCGCCGTTGACGGCATCCGGTCTGCGCATGCAGCAGAGTCAGCGGATCGTGCGTTTTGAATTCGCCGCACTGGATTACGCCGCGCCAGCGCAAAACCGATTTGCCTACCGCCTGGATGGCTTCGATTCCGACTGGATCAATGCGGGCACGCGCCACGAGGCCGTGTATACCAATCTACCGGCCGGCGAGTACACGTTCGAGGTCCGTGCGGCCAATGCCGATGGCGTCTGGAATCCGACTCCAACCAGTGTGGCGTTGCGGGTGATCCCAGCATGGTGGGCTACGCCGGCGATGAAGACTCTGTACCTGGCTGTTGCTGCTGCTCTGCTCGCCCTGTTCCGGCTTGCCTACCGTCTGCGCAAGCAGCGTGAGACACGCCATGCGCGTGAATTGATCGAACGCGAAGACCGCCTGCGCATGGCGCTGTGGGGTTCCGGCGACGAGTTCTGGGACTGGGATGTACGCAATGGACGTCTGCACCGCATCGGTGCCGACCAACTCATCGGCGGCCAGCACGAGGAATCGATGCCGCAGGACGCCTGGAAGAATCAAGCCCTGCATCCAGACGACTTGCCGCTGGTCGAACAGCGCATCGACCAGCATCTGCAGGGTCACAGCGATCACTTCGAATCCGAGCATCGCATCCGCACCGCCGAGGGAGAATGGACCTGGGTGCTGTCGCGCGGCAAGGTAGTCGAGCGCGATGCCGACGGCAACGCCTTGCGCATCTGCGGTACGGCACACAACATCACCGATGTGCGCCGGGCCGATCGTGAGCGACGCATAGCGAGCGAAGTGATCGCCAGCATGAATGAAGCGGTCACGGTAGCCGATCTGGATTTCCAGTTTGTCTCGGTCAACCGCGCGTTCACGCGCATGACTGGCTACGCCGAGAGCGATTGCGTGGGCCGCCCCACACAGATGCTCAACAGTACCAAATATTCACCTGATACCTATCGCACCATGCGCGAGGAATTCGCGCGCAACGGCCACTGGCGCGGCGAACTGTGGCAACGCCGCCGTGACGGCGAGGACTTCCTGTGCTGGTTGGAAATCAGCCAGGTGCGCGATGACAGCGGTCACGTCACCAACTTTGTTGGCGTGATGAATGACATTACCGACCGCAAGCGCGCCGAGCAGGAATTGCGCTACCTCGCCAATTACGACACCCTCACCGGGCTGCCAAACCGCACCCTGCTCGGCGAACGTTTAGCGCACGCGGTGATTCGTGCCAGGCGCACGTCGCGCAAGGTGGCGGTGTTGTTCCTGGATCTGGACCGTTTCAAGCACGTCAACGATTCGATGGGACACGCCGTCGGCGACCGCGTGCTCAGGGCCGTAGGCGAACGCCTGTGCGTGAGCGTACGCGGTACCGCCACGATCGCGCGGTTGGGTGGCGACGAGTTCACCGTTGTGCTCGAAGATTTGCAGCACGCTGACGAGGCGCAACGCATTGCCAGCGAGCTGCTGGAGGTCTTCGCAGCACCGCTGACACTGGAAAGTGGTCACGAAGTGATGATCTCGCCATCGATTGGCATCAGTTTGTATCCGGATCACGCGCAGGTGCCGACGGATCTGCTCAAGTATGCGGACACGGCCATGTATCAGGCCAAGGACGAAGGCCGCAACATGTATCAGGTGTACACCCCGGAAATGGATGCAGCCACACGCCGTCGTGCCGGCTTGCTCAGCGCCCTGCGCCTGGCGCTGGAGCGCGACGAGCTGAGCGTCGTGTTTCAGCCAATGCTTGCCCTCGACGAGGGACGCATCACCGGCGTTGAAGCGTTGTTGCGCTGGAACAGCGCCGAATTCGGCGCGGTGCCGCCGAGTGTGTTCATTCCGTTGGCTGAGGAAGCCGGATTGATCGAACGCATTGGTGAATTTGTGTTGTACCGCTCCTGCGTGCAATTGCGTGAATGGCAGGATCGAGGGCTTTCCGGGATCACGATGTCAGTCAATCTCTCGGCGCTGCAGCTGTTGCGCGACGAGTTGACCCAGCGTCTATGCGAAATTCTCGCCGAAGTGCAATTGGAGCCACAGCATCTGGAACTGGAATTGACCGAAAGCGTGCTGATGGCCAATGCGGAACGCGCCATCCACACGTTGGACCGGCTGCACACGGTCGGCGTAGCCATCGCGATCGACGATTTCGGCACCGGTTATTCCTCGCTGAGTTACCTCAAGCGCCTGCCCATCGACCGCGTGAAAATCGATCGCAGCTTCGTCGGCGACATCACCACCGACCCGGACGACGAGGCAATCACCAAGACCATCATCACGATGGCGCATTCGCTGGGACTGGATGTGGTCGCCGAAGGCGTGGAAACCCTGGAACAGCTTGAATACCTGCACGAGCAGGGCTGCGACGAGATCCAGGGCCACTGGCTGTCGGTGCCGCTGGACGCTGCCGCTTGTTTCACGTTCATCCGCGAATTCGAACGCAGCCGCCCCAGCACCCCGGCGCGGCTGAAGGTGCGTTGACCCTCCGCCCGCGCCCGCCTATAGTCGCGCCATGCCCAACGCCAATCCCGCCCTGAACGAACTGCATGAAGTCAGCGGACGCATCGACCGCCTGCTGGAAATGTGCCGCCGTCTGGCCGAAGAAAACCGCAGCCTGCGCCACAGCCAGGAACAACTTTCCGCCGAACGTTCGAACCTGATGGCGAAAAACGAGCAGGCGCGCACGCGTGTGGAAGCGATGATCGCGCGCTTGCGTTCGCTGGAGAACAACGCATGAGCAGCGATGGCCCCATCGCGGTCAGCATCCTCGACCGCGAATTCCTGATCGGCTGCACCCCGGAGGAACGTCCCGGCCTGATCGCTGCCGCCGGATATCTGGATGGCAGGATGCGCGAGATCCGCAACAACGCGCGCTCCGCCGGCGTGGATCGCATCGCCGTGATGGCGGCGCTGAATATTGCCCACGAGCTGATCCAGCTGCGTCAGCATCGCGACACCAACGATGGCACCTTGGCACAACATCTGCAAATACTGCGTGCCAAGCTTGATGGCGTGCTCGCAACACCGCTAAAATGAAACCGCGTCCCCTGCGGTGTGCGACAGCTCATCCAACCATATTGCCTTGTTCCTATATACGACCCCGGGGTGGCAGTGTCCGCGTCCGTGCGCATGTCCGCCATGAGCGGAAAGCCTGAAGACCGGCGAACCACCCCACCTGATCCTCGGGATCAAGGTCGTTCGGTGTGCATCGGCATCGCGGAGGGCGTCCCGCTTTTCTTAGCTCCCGGCGCAGTGGCATGAGCGCCGTTTCCGATCGGCCCAAACTGCGCATGCAACTGCGCGCAATGCGCGTGCGCCTGAGCCCAAGCGAACGCATGGCCTGCGCCGATGCGCTGGCGGTGCAATTGGAACAGCTGCCGGAATTCCTCGTCGACACCCGCGTTGCCGGCTATTGGGCCGTTGGCGGCGAACTGCCGCTGCATGCACTACTCCCCGGCCTGCGCCAACGCGGCCAGGACTATTTCCTGCCAACGCTGGCGGCAGACAATGTCCTACGCTTCACTGCATGGAAGCTCGGTGCGCCGCTGTGCCAGAACCGTTTTGGCATCCCCGAACCGGATGCGGCCGGCGTTGCGCCGGTCAGCGCGGCCGAACTGGACGTCGTGCTGCTCCCGCTGCTCGGTTTTGACCGCCGCGGCAACCGGCTCGGCAGCGGTGGCGGCTGGTACGATCGTAGCCTTGAATTCTTGCGTGGACGTGCGGCGCCAGCGCGCCCACTGCTGGTCGGCATCGGTTACCATTTTCAGGAGGTGCCCGCACTCGCGCCGAAACCCTGGGACGTGCCGCTGGATTTCGTCGCCACAGACCGCGAGCTGATCGCATGCACCGATGACGTTGACCCTGTCGAGGCGACCCGAGAGTGAATACCTGGTTGATGAAATCCGAGCCGGATGAATTTTCCATCGACGATCTGGCGCTCAGGAAAACCGAGCCGTGGGGCGGCGTGCGCAATTACCAGGCGCGCAACTACCTGCGGCAGATGCGCGTCGGCGACGGTCTGTTTTTTTATCATTCCAGTTGCGCTGAGCCCGGCGTTGTCGGCATTGCTACTGTGACTACGGCAGCGTATCCGGATCCGACCCAATTCGATCCACGCAGCGATTATTTCGACGCCAAAAGCACGCACGCGACACCACGCTGGTCCTTGGTCGAGGTGAAATTCAAGCGCAAGCTCAAGCGTGTCATTACACTCGCCGAACTCAAGCAGCGACGCGAACTGAGCGAGCTCGCCCTGATACGACCCGGCAATCGATTGTCGGTGATGCCGGTGAGCCAGGCGCAGTGGAACTTCATCCTCGGACTGGAATGATGGACAAGCGCGAGGAACAGAAACGCATGGCCGCCGAATGCGCCATCGGCTATGTCGAGGCAGGCAGCATCCTCGGTGTCGGCACCGGTTCCACCGTGGCGTACTTCATCGACGCGCTCGGCGCGAAACCAGGCTGGATCGAGGCGGCGGTGTCCAGCTCCGAACAAAGCACACAGCGGCTGCGGCAGCACGGCATTCGCGTGGCAGATTTGAACAGCGTCGGCACACTGGCGTTATATGTCGACGGCGCGGACGAATGCGATCCGCACAAGTGCCTGATCAAGGGCGGTGGCGGCGCGCTCACACGCGAAAAAATCATCGCCGCGGCTTCGAAAACGTTTGTCTGCATGATCGATGCAGCCAAACGGGTGGATGCACTTGGTAAATTCCCGCTGCCCATCGAAGTTGTTCCGATGGCGCGCGGCCATGTTGCCCGCGCGATCGTGGCGCACGGCGGTACGCCGGTGTGGCGCGACGGTTGCGTTACCGACAACGGCAACATCATTCTTGATGTGCACGGCTGGCGCATCGACGATCCGGTGACATTGGAAACCGAGCTGAACCAGATCGCTGGCGTCGTTTGCGTCGGCTTGTTCGCACAGCGTCCCGCCGATATCGTCCTGATCGGCGGCGAGGTAATGCCCTGATCCGTCAGGTCTTCTTTTCCATTTGCCGGATCATCCCCGACAGACCGCCGTGCAGGGCGAAGACCTGGAAGCCGAGCTTGCTCAAAATGAATGCCGCCGCTGCGCTGCGTTCGCCGGTATTGCAGTAGACGATGTATTTTTTCGATTTGTCGAAATCGGCCATGCTTTCGCGCAACGCGTACAAGGGTGTGTTGATCGCACCCTTGATCGCGCGCTCGGCGTTTTCGTCGGGCATGCGCACGTCCAGCACCACCGCGCCCTGCCGCGCCATGATCGAGGCCATGCCCGGCGTGAGCCATTCGACAACGGGCGGCTTGAGCACCTCGTCGAATGATTTTTTCGCCAGTCGCATCAACTTGCCGTCCTTGATCATCGTGACTGTTGCGTTGCGCACAGTATTGGCCAGCAGCGCGTCTTCGCCGAAAGTATCGCCGCGCACCAGGTACGCCACGATCGCGCTGCCGGTTTCGAGGCTTTTTGCCACCGAAGCGGCGCCGTCCTTGATCGCGTAAAAATAATCGGCTTCTTCGCCTTCACGGATGATGACATCGCCAGTCTTGACCTGAATTTCCTCGAAGCGCCTGAACATGCGTTCGATATTCCCGGTCGGCAGCTTGTGCAATGCGCGCGATTGCAGCAGTCGGAACACCCAGCGGTTGGCATCCGGACTGGGGTCCAGATGACGGAAATTCTCGCTGCGTGAAAGTTGATCCCATGTCTGCACTTTTTCCATGTAGCGGCGGTCAAGTTTGACCAACGTCGCGGTGCGCGAAATCACCGTCGCGGTGAAGCGACGCGGCTGCAAGTCACCAAGGGCGTAGCGTCCCTGCAGAGTGCTCGCGTCGATTTCCTTTTGTTTGCCGTCGGGATAATCCCCGCGCACCCGGCCGGCCTTCACGAAGATCGTCTGCTCATCGGTATCGCCCGCTTTGAACAACACCGTGCCCTTGGCCGCCTCGACGCATTCGGCCTCGCGCGCAAGCTGGTCGATATTCTCTGCCGACAACTTGTCGAGCGGGTAGAATTTGGCGAGATCGCTGGCTTCGATGCTCATGGCGCGCCCTGCGGGAACTCGTATGCAGTGTATCCCGACGCGCCAAAAACAAAAACCCCCGTCGCGAGGACGGGGGTTGGAATAAAGCCCCTGGCAGTGACCTACTCTCACATGGCTTAAGCCACACTACCATCGGCGCGTGCGCGTTTCACTTCCGAGTTCGGGATGGGATCGGGTGGGACCACGCTGCTGTGTCCGCCAGGGAGGCGGTGCAAGTCGCGCGTTAGCGCGGACTTCGCATAGGGTTGGGACGTAACAAGGTTGTACTCTCACTCAAGCGATGCTTCGCTGAGGTCAAGCCCCTTTTGAGAAGTGCCGCCGGGAGCGGCTTTGGCTTCTGCAAGAGGGATCTTGCATTAGTGCTGAGTCTTCAGTGACTCCAAAGAATCTTGGAGTTATATGATCAAGCCGCACGGATCATTAGTATCGGTTAGCTCGGCCTTGCGGCGATACACACCCGACCTATCAACCACCTAGTCTTGATGGTTCCTTCAGGGGCCTTATGGCCCGGGAGATCTCATCTTGAGGCGCGCTTCCCGCTTAGATGCTTTCAGCGGTTATCGCTTCCGAACATAGCTACCCGGCAATGCCACTGGCGTGACAACCGGAACACCAGAGGTTCGTCCACTCCGGTCCTCTCGT
>JBOHYL010000086.1:0-56324 GCA_050737915.1 Rudaea sp. | reverse complement strand
ACGCATAGGTGTGGCTGGGGTTGGTCGCGGTCGAGGTGCCACCATCGCCAAAGGTCCACGAATGCGAGCCGATCGTGCCGCCCGAATCGGTGGACGAATCGGTGAACGTCGCAGTCAGACCGTTGGTGACGTAGCTGAAATTGGCACTCGGCGTGCCGCCGCCGCCACCGCCATGATTGACGATCGGGTGCGAGATCGCACACGCATTGGTGTCATTGGACCAACTCGCCTGCTCGGTGAAGGTGCCGGTGCCCATGACGACATTGGCTGCGCCGCCCGCTTGGCCTGCCGCGATCCACGCGCACTCGTCGGAGTTCTCGTAGCCGCTGGTAGCGGTCCAGCCGCCGGCCGGGAACTGGTCGGACACCATCTCGTGCCATTCGTGGCCCAGTGTCATCGTGTAGCCATCGAGGGTGCCCGGGCTATTAACGAAACCCACGCCGCAGCTGGCACCCAGATCCATGTTGTACGGCTGGTTGCTGAAAGCAAGGTCGCCGACCGAGGAGCTGGCCGAGCCGCCGGAGAGTGAAGTGTCGCCATTCCAGTCATGCCATGCGCAATAGCCCTGGGTCGGGCTTTGATAGTTGTCCGGATCATCGCCGTGCGCCGACATGATGATGTAGTACGCGTAGCGGTTCGATGCTGCCGTCGTGTTGCCGAAGTGCTGTGCGGCAGCGATCGCCTCTTGGGCAAGCTTATGGCCATTGGCCTTGATTGGCGTAGTGGCGCTGGTGTCTTCCCACACGCCGGCCAGAATTCCGCCCGACATGTACGGGGCGAAAGCGGAAGCCGGCGTACCTGCAGGGCAGCTCGACGAACCGGAAGCGATGCCTTGGCACCACTGGGTCAGGTCGGCCGACCACAATTCGCTGCCGGTGCCGATGCCCTTGAACATTTCCTGCGTGACTTGCGCAGCGCCGTCCGGATCGCCGGAAAACACGGCGTCGCCGTTGGCGTTGGTGCTCTGCGTACCCCAGCCGCTGCCGTAGAACACCAGGTACACCTTGGTGTTGCCGTTCATCACGCCGACGTTGCCTTGGCTGCTGCTGCTGGTGCCACCGCCGTAGTACAACGTGTTGGAACTGGCTGCGTTCAACGGGCTGGGATGCGCTGCCTCCCACGCTTGCATTTTCTTGTGGACCTGAAGCGTTGGCACGGCGCCATGACGATAGGCATGCCCGTATTGCGGCGAATAGGGATTACCGTTGCCACCCCCGTTGTCGTCGCCCTGCCCTCCAGCCAATGCGGCACCACAGGTCAGCCCCAGTAGAGCTGCCGCAACCGCGACCTTTAACAGACTGCGTTTCATGAAACCTCTCCCGTACGGTTTGATGGAATGTCCGCGATTGGCCCGCGGTGCCTCGGCGATCCGTCGCGCCTCGTGATTCAATCCTGTGCGGCCCAGCCTGCGAGTAGCCGGGACACGCACCGTTGCGGGTATCCGGTTGCCCGGGCGCCGCGATCGAATCCTTCGAGAATGCCTTGGGGACACTTTCTCCCCAAAACGGGGCGCAAACTAACAGCCGTCGCACCGTTCGTCAAGAAAAGAATGCCGCTAAGCTGCTGATTTGCATATTTATTTATTGCTGCGCAACAATAATGTCCGGACAACAACCGCGGCAACCGAACCAGGCGATTGGACATCCAGACGGATAGAAGGAAATTTTCCCCGGTGCCCATGCCACCCCCTGCCAAAAGTAATGCAACCCGCGAGGAGGATGGGTTTGCGCAAACGCCTGGAGCATGACGAAGCACACCGGACCAGCGCAGAACAGCCGGTACGACAATAAGTATACTTTGCTGATATTTACCGAATTGGATTAATTCCCAACATTCTTGTCTGAAGGAATTCCCCCAGACGGACAGTTCAGCGCCGCCCGATCAGACTAACCTTCTTCGGTCGCCGCGACCAAAAGATCAGCGCCAGCACGCCGAGTACGGGCGCCGCCCAGTACATGAGCTTCATGGTCGCATGCGTGCTGTTCCAGCTGTTGGAGAAAATCAGGTCCATCGACACCAGCGGGTCCTCCTTGATCCGGTCAACGCCATTGGCGAGCGCGAGCCGGGCTCGCTCGGTACCCCAATCAGCCAGTACCGGAACCGCGTCGTCCAGCGCGCCACCCGCACTCATGTAGATGTGCGCGAGCAAGGCCTGGCGTTGCGCCGAGGCCTGCAGGTTTGCGCCGATATCCGGCAGGCGCCCGGCCGCTCCCCAGACCACGAGATCGTAGGCCAGCGCCCAGACGAACAGTAACGTAATCCACCAGTGCCAATGACGTTTCATGACCGAACTCCTCTTGCGGCTCTATCCTAAACCCTCTGTGTGCGGCCCGCACGCGCAAATTGTGAGCGCGAACACGCTCGATTCCGGTCAAATACGGCACGCTTGGCAGCGAGGCGCTACACTGATTCGGCCTGACAGGGGTAGAGGAATGCGATGAACGGTCAGGACACCACGCCGCTGAGCGGTGCGCTGCACGCGCGTGAAGAACTGCGCGAGCGTTGTCTTGCGCTAGTGCGTCGCTGGCAACCGCTGGCCCAGGGCGGCTGGGATCAGTCCGCAGCACGCAAACTGGGCGAGGAAGTCGAACAGATCGCGCAGACCAGCGAACGTCTGAACCTGGAAGAGGTCAACACGTCAGCACTGGAACTTGCCGCCTACCTGTGTTCGTTCGTGGACGACCGTCTGCAGCCGAATCCGAAGGATATGAACAGGCTGGCAGAAATGGTCAATCGCATGGGCGCGGTGCTGACGGATCTGTCAGCCACCGAAACGGCTGAAGTGCATGCACTGCCCGCAGCCCGCTTGCAGCCGGGTCCGGGCTTGGCCGCCGCAACGTCCGCTACGGGAGAGCCGGAACCGCTGGTTCCGCGCGTAGTGCAAGCTGCGCCAGCGGGTGTGCCGCAGGAGTCGGTAACCATCGAATCTTCCACGCCTGCGGATGCCAGCGTACGGCCGACACCCTTGCCGCGCACCGTTTGCCTGGCCGGCTTGGCACCCGCGTCGGTACCGGGCCTGGCTGCGGGTCTGCGCGAACGCGGCTATGACGTGCGCGAATTCGCCGATACCGCTAGTTTGCTGGAGTTTCTCGCTCACGCGATACCGGGTGCGCTGCTGCTGGATGCGCGCAAACTGCGCATCATGGCGCGCGCCGCGGTGCAATACGCCGGCATGGGGCTGAGCGGCGAGCGCATGCCGGCTGTGTTGGCGATTTCACCCGATGGTGATCTCGGCCACCGCCTGCTGGCCATGCGCGCCGGCGCCGCAGCGCTGTTCAGCACGCCGGTGGATTCGCTGCGCGTAATCGGCAAACTCGACGAACTCCTGCACGCCGACGCACTGCCGGAATGGCGCGTACTGCTGGTCGACGCCGACCGCGTCCATGCCGGCGACGCCGCACGCGCACTGGTCGAACGCGGCATGACTGCGCGTCTGGCAGCCAACGGCAAGGCCGCCCTCGCGGCGCTCGGCGATTTCCGCCCCGACATCGTCGTGATCGATCACAACCTGCCCGACGTGAGTGGCGTGGAACTGATCCAACTTATTCGCCAGCAGCATGAATTTGCCGCGGTACCGATCATCCTCGCCGCCGACGCAAATGGTACGGCACAACGCTTCGACGCCATCGCTGCCGGCGGCGACGAGGTACTTCTCAAGCCGGTCAAAACCCGCCATCTAATCGGCGCCGTGCAGGCGCGAGTGCAACGCGCGCACTGGCTGCGCGAAGTGATCGGCAAGCCCGGCGGCCGCGACGCGCGTACCGGTCTGTACTCGCGCACGACCCTGATCGAAAAACTCGAAGCCGCACTCGGCGACCGTTCCGCCGCGCTGCTGTATATAGCGGTCGACCGCGCCAGCCTGTTGCGCGAGCAGATCGGACTGGCTGGCCTGGCCGCACTCGATGCACACGTCGGCAATCTGTTGCGCAGTCAGCTCGATGAACTGGACTTGTCCGCACAGTACCAGGATTTCCATTATTTCAGCCTGCTCAACCGGCGCAGCCGCAGCGAGTTGACCGCCGCGGCTGAAAACGTCCGCGAGGCACTCAATGCACAGCCGTGGGAGTTCAATGGCCGCCCATATGCATTGAGTGCCAGCCTCGGCCTTGCCCTGCTCAGCGGTGAACAGGCGAGCGTGGATTCGGTAGTCACCAATGCGCAGGCCGCGCAGCTGGCGGCCGCGCACATGGGCGGCAACCGCGTGCTCTGGTTCGAGGCGAAAGAGGCCGCGCTGCTGCCGATCGATCCGCTGCTTGCCGTGCGCGCCGTGCTCAGCCGGCCACTGGTTGCGGAACAAACCCAATTCGAGTTCCAACCGGTCGCGCCACTCGCGGGCAAACTGCATGGCCAGTACGAACTCGGCTTCAAGGTGCGCAGTGTGCAGCACCCGGGCACCAGCGTGTCCTACGCCGAACTCGCGCCGGTCGCGGTCGAGTGTAACCAGATCGCCACGCTCGACCGCATGTTGCTGCAGCGCTCGCTGCAGGTGCGCGAAGAACAACTGCGCCGCGGCCGCCAGTTGCGTCTGTTCGTGCCACAGGCAGTGGCCAGCGCGCTGGAATCCGAATTCGCCTGGTGGCTGGAACGCGAGTTGAAATCACGGCATCTGTCCGGCACCGGCCTGACCATCGAGCTGGCCTGCTCGGCCCTGATCGATGCCGGCGAGCCGGCGCTGCGTCAGGTACGCGCGCTGCATCAGCACGGCGTGCGCTTTTGCCTCGTCGACTACGGCCGCGACTGGGCCGCCGTGCATGCGCTGAAGAACCTTGACGTGGATTTCGTGCGCCTGTCACCAGCCCTGGTCGGTGAACTGGGCAGCGCCAAGTCGATCAGCGACACCCTGCTCGCGCTGGTGCGCAAGGCGCATGCCTGCGGGGCGGCGGTGATCGCGCCGGATGTGGATAGTCTGCAGCGCGCGCACCTGCTGTTGCGTCTGGGCGTGGATTATGGCGTCGGCCCCGCCTTCGCACGCCCGCAGCCGCAGCCGGATTTCGATTTTAATAGGCCGCTCTGGTAGAAATCCGCGCGCTCACGCAATGCCTTGAATGGCATTGCGTGCAAGGATTTCTGGCGAGGCAGGTCGAACATCGCGACAGCGATGTGAGGGAACGGCGACGCACCAGGGACGGTTCCCTGATGGATTGCTACAGCATCCCCGTTTCCAGCTTCGCTTCATCCGACATCATCGAATGATTCCACGGCGGATCAAACGTCAACTCGACATCCGCTTCGGTCACGGTGGGAATCGATTCGAGCTTGTTGCGCACATCGTCGATGAGAATATCGCCCATACCGCATCCGGGTGCGGTCAGGGTCATCTTCACCTCCACCTTGCGCGTGCCGTCCTCGTGATGGCCCACATCGCAGGCGTAGACCAGCCCAAGATCGACAATATTGATCGGGATTTCCGGATCGAAGCAAGTGCGCAACTGCTCCCACGCCAGTTTTTCCACGTCCGCATCACTGGATCGTTCGTCCACAAGGATCGGCTCCGGCGGCGCCTTGCCGATCGCGTCGGCGTCCGCACCGCGGATACGGAACAGGTTGCCCTCGACGTACACCGTGAAGCTGCCACCCAGCGCCTGCGTGATATAGCCGTTCTGCCCGGCCGGGAGCGTCACTTCCTGCCCCTGCGGCACCATCACGGCTTCGCAGTCGCGCGCAAACACGATTGGTTCGGATGTATGGCTGTAGGCACCCATCGGCATTTTCGCAAACTGTCTGCGACGCACATTATCGCAGCTACGCAACGCAAATGCGGCCACGCCGGCACAATTCAATCACGTTGATCTGATCTGCGACAAACATTCGCCGAGTATCCGCACCGCCGCCTGCAAGTCGGCAGGCGGAAGATCGGCGTAACCAAGCAGCAAGCCCGGGCGCCGCAACGGTTTCAAACAATACGGCGCGACCAGATATACACCCACGCCGCGCGCACGGGCGCGCTCGACCAGCGCCTGCGCCTGCGCATGGCTGCGGCGCGGCAGCCACGCCAGAATGTGCATGCCGGCGCTGGAATCGGCCACTTCGACCGCGTCGCCGGCGTAACGTCGAAGCGCTCCAAGCAGAGCCGTGCGGCGTGCCTTGAGCGCCTTCGCGGCCTGACGCAAATGTCGCTCGAATGCGCCGCTTTCGATCAATCGCGCCAGCGCCGCCTGCTCGATCGCCGGACAGCCGCGATCGCTCAGCCATTTCGCAGCGACGAAAGCCTGACGCAATCCCGGCGGCAGCACCATGTAACCCAGACGCAATGAAGGGAATAGCACTTTGGAAAATGTCCCAATGTATAAAACGCGATCAGCACGATCCAATGACTTGAGTGCCGTCAGCGGCCGCGCATCGTAGCGAAACTCGCCGTCATAATCGTCCTCGATCAGCCAGACGCCGTTGCGTTGCGCCCAATCCAGCAAGTGCATGCGCCGCGGCAGGCTCAGCACCGCGCCAGTGGGAAACTGATGCGATGGCGTAATGACGGCTACGCGCACATTGTCCGCGCGCGGCAACGCCGCGGTGACGATGCCTTCACCATCGACGCGACAACCGACGATTTTCGCGCCGCGCGCCTGCAATAACTGACGCGCGCCGCGGTAGTGCGGGTCTTCGAGCACAACCCGATCGGCATCGTCGAGCAACACATCGGCTGCGAGCGCGAACGCCTGCTGCGTACCACTGACGATCAGCACGTCCTCGGGCGCGCACACGATGCCGCGACGCCGCGCCAAATACGCGCAGACCTGCTCACGCAAGGCGACAATCCCCTGCGGATCCGGATAATCGGTTTGCGCATGCGCGGCGGCAAAATTCAGCTCGCGCCGCCACGCGCTGGCCAATTGCGGATTGGTCATTGGCAACCCGTATTGAAGGTTGTAACGCAGACCACGATGCTGGCGGCCGGGAATCGACTGATCGAACAGATCCAGTGCCCGCCTGCCGCGTTGCGCCAACTGCGAACGCATGGGCCGCCCCAGCGCGCGCGATGCCGGTCTGCGCTGCGCCTGCGCCCTGCCGGCGGCGAATGTGGCGACATAACAACCGGATCCAACGCGGCCTTCGATAAAGCCTTCTGCCGCCAGTTGCTCGTAGGCAGCCAGCACCGTGTTGCGCGACAAGGCCAGCTCGCGCGCGAGTACGCGTGTGGCTGGCAAACGCGAAGCCGGTGCGCAGCGGCCATCGAGGATTGCCTGTTTCAAGGCACGAGCGAGTTGCAAATAACGCGGCCCGCTGTCATCGAGTTGAAGGAACATCATTGGCTCCGTAGTTATCGCGTAAACCGGCTCTCGCCGGGGCCAATCTGATGCCCTACCCTGTACTCGTCAAGTGCCAGAGCACCCACCATGAAAACCCACGCCCGCCATCGCGTCCAGCGCATCAAGGATCGCGCCCGCTACGATCGCGCGGATGCCTACGCGATTCTCGACGCCGCCTTCCTCGCCCACGTCGGGTTTTGCGTCGACGGCCAACCGTTTGTGATCCCGATGCTGTACGCGCGCGACGGCGATACTCTGTTGCTGCACGGTTCCATTGCCAGCCGGCTGTTGAAGACGCTCAGCGCGGGCGTGGAAACCTGCGTGAGCATGACGATCGTCGATGGCTTGGTGCTGGCGCGTTCGCACTTCCATCATTCGGCGAATTACCGTTCCGTGGTCGCGTTCGGAAAGGCGCGCGTGATCGACGATGCAACCGCAAAGATCGCTGCGCTGGCGCATTTTGTCGATGCGATGCTACCCGGCCGCGCCGCCGAATCGCGTGCGCCGGATCGCAACGAACTCGCCGCGACCAGCGTGCTGCATTTTGACATTGTGGACATTTCCGCAAAAATCCGCAGCGGCGGCGCCAAGGACGACAAGGCCGACCTCAGGCTGCCGCACTGGGCCGGCGTCGTGCCGCTCGCAACACAATACGGCCAGCCATTGCCAGAAGAAAATTGCAGCGTCACGATTCCGGAATCGGTGCGGCGTTTGCTGAGTGGCGCATTGACATGACCGTCATCACGGCGATATGCACCAAGCGCTCGGCTTCTCGCCGTCATTCCGGCAGGGATTGCCGGAAACCAGACTGCATGGACGCAACGTTGCGAAGAGTGAAAGGCTGGATCCGCGGGTTACCTTGCCATCCTTGGCAACTAGATTCCGGCAATCCCTGCCGGAATGACGATTCTTTTTCGGCGTGGGCAATAGGATAAGATTCTCACTCCTTCGCCGGAGTGCCCACATTGCCCAATTCACCACCACCTGCGGCCGCAGCGCGTCGCCGCTCAGGTATTTTCTCGACCCTCGCCAGCATCATTTTGGGTGGACTCGCGGCCGGCGCGCTGTGGTGCCTGCTCGCGCTCTCAGTCGATTTCAGTAGCGGGTTTCTAATTCTTCCTCTGGCCATCGGCCTTGCATTCTTCATGCGTTGGCAGCATTACCGCGGCTACCATGGAGCGTTCTGCGCAGTGCTGGCAACATTGCTTGCCTTTGTCTACGCGCAATACCTGTTCGCCGCCGTGCGTATCGCGCAGATGCTCGGATTTGCACTGCGCGACACGTTGTTCAAGATGGGTTTTTGCCTGGCTTGGCAAGTCGCGCGGACGAATCTGGGCGCGTGGGACATTGGCTGGCTGGTGCTGGCGTGCGTGGCTTCGGCGTGGATGATGCACAGACACCCAAGCGGGGCGGGTTAGCCCCGCAGCGGCGAACCCCCGTTTCCGTTGGGTAGACTCATTTTTACTTTCTTTTACCCGACACATTTCTCGACTACACGGAAATCGTACGGTCTTCTTAACTGGCGTACTCGTACAATTCGTTCATTGAACTGTCGAAAGTGAAGCGCGTCGTTTTTGCAAGAGCATCCGAAAACTGACGAATCTTCCGTAACACTTGCGCGATCGACATCGCTACTTTGGAGCCGGTATGAAGTTCAATCGTTATTTCATCGCTTCAATCGCCAGTGCGCTGTCTGCTTCGGCGTGGGCACAATCGACGCCGCAGGCGCTGAATCTGAATCTGCCGCCGAGTAGCGCAACTACCGCAAGCAAAACCGTGGCACCCGCGAAAAGTACCGGCAACGCTGCCATCGCTGCCGTTACGACAACGGCAGCTACGACGATCCAGCCGGCGGCGCAGAACCAGGCGCAACTTGGCGTGCAGTACGACGCCAATGCCAACGCGATCGTGGATGCCGCCGACTCGCGCACGCCGGGATGCAACGACGCTACCTACGGCAAGCCGCAAGTACACGGCAGCATCGGCATGGGTGTCGTTGCCGGCAACCACATCAGCGGCAACTACCAGACCGGCAGCGTCAACGTCACCAAGGCGCTTGGCAGTTGCGATCACCCCACGGGCAGCGTGAGCCTGACCATCAATGTAGGCCAGGGGAATTTCAATGGCCGCAATTATCGCCAGAGGCACTGGTAGGCACGTAACACGTAGGGCGGGAGCAGCCGCGTAGCGGCGTATCCCGCCGCGCATGCTAGAAATCTAGAAGGCGGGATACGCTGCGCTCCTCCCGCCCTACTTGCTGCGTATTGACAACGTAAATACGTATCGCTAACCTGCCCGCAATGGATATCCGCTTCGAGCTCAACGGCACAGCCTTTGTGTGGAATGCGGAAAAGGCGCAACGCAACAAGCGCAAGCACGGTGTTGCATTCGAGCAGGCAGCCGAGGCGTTCTTTGATCCGTTCCTCCGGCTGGTGGATGCGGGCAGGAATGACGATGCCCGCGACGCCGTGATCGGTTTCGACACGCAAGGCCGCCTTTTATTCGTAGTACATGTGCTGTTCGATGACGAGTCCATTCGCATCGTTTCGGCCCGCAAGGCCACGGCAGAGGAACGCAAAACCCATGATTCCTGAAAAGCTGAAAGCCCGATTGTCGAAAACCCGCCCAATGGTGCCGGTCACCCTGCGCATGCCGCAGGATGTGATCGACTCGCTCAAGGCCATCGCACCGCTGAAAGGCCACGCCGGCTACCAGGCATTGCTCAAGGCCTACGTTGGCGAGGGCCTGCGCCGCGACGAAGCCGAGCATCTGTTCGGACCCACCGCGCGCCTTGCCGAAGCCCTGCGCCGACGCGGCGTGCCGGCCAAGCTGATCAAGGAAGCCGTGCATGAGGCGGCAGCGTAAGCCGCTTGACGATTGATACGCAGAAGGCGGGATACGCTGCGCTACTCCCGCCCTACATGCTCGCAGCTCCCTTTATGATTTGGTTTTCTCGGTCTTGCCTAGAATCGTATCTACCGTGAGTGTGGCGAATTTGTCACGCAGCCAGCCAAGACGTGCGTCACTTTGCCCTCCGCCAAAACCCCCTAGCGCGTAAGACGCCTTGACATCAAAACTTGCAAGCGGTTTTTGCTGTTCGTCCAGCAGCTGAACTATCCCATCAATGTTGTCCGATCCCGCCATGAATCCGAACATCACTGCGTTGAATGTGCTGCGCACACGAATCGAATTGATCGTCACTCGCACGGAATCTTGCGCGTTCTTATCGTATAGCTTCGACGCCTTCATGGCCGCCACGATGTGTTGGTCAATAGCCAAGTCTTCTGCACGGTATGACTTGTCCTTATCTTTTGATACTGAATCAGCAAGCACTACGACAACATGCCCAAATTTTTCGCCGGTGTAGGTATACGCAGCGGAATTTCCCATGCGCACATTCGATGAACATGCCCCGACCGATACCAGAAGCACGGCCACGACAAGGATCCTATCAAAACGAAGCATCACTTTTTCTCCATGAAAGTAAAAACCAATTACGGGGTTTCGGTACTCGCAACAAAAAACGTGCTGCGTGAGCAAAGATCGGGGGCCGACTAACTAATGCCCGCCCCCATCCATCGCCTTCAACCCGGCGATAAGTTTGTTCGCGGCTTCCTTGCCGTCGTCATAAAGCATGCGGCAGTTGTCCTGATAGAACAGGGCGTTTTCGATGCCGGCAAAGCCTTTGCCCTTGCCGCGCTTGATCACGATGATCTGCTTGGCCTTGGCTACGTCGAGAATCGGCATGCCGTAGATGGGCGATGACTTGTCGGTCTTGGCGACGGGATTCACCACGTCGTTGGCGCCAATGACGATGGCGACGTCGCAGTTGGGGAATTCCGGATTGACGTCGTCCATGTCGGCAATCAGATCGTACGGCACGCCGGCTTCGGCGAGCAGCACGTTCATGTGGCCGGGCATGCGGCCGGCGACGGGATGGATGGCGAACTTCACGTCCTTGTCGCGCTTGATCAGTTGCTGGCTCAATTCCCAGATCTTGTGCTGGGCCTGGGCCACGGCCATGCCGTAGCCGGGCACGATGATGATTTTTTCGGCCAGATACAGAAGCGACGCAGCATCGTCGGCTTCGATCGGCTTCATCGTGCCCTTGATTTCCTCGGCCGAGCCGCCGCCGCTGCCGAAGTTGGAGAACAGCACATTGCTGATCGAACGATTCATGGCTTTGGCCATGAGCCGAGTCAGGAGAGTGCCGGCCGCGCCAACCACGATGCCGGCAATGATCAGCAGCGGATTGTTTTGCACATAACCTTCGAAGCCGACCGCGAGGCCGGTGAATGCGTTGAACAGGGAGATCACCACCGGCATGTCGGCACCGCCGATCGGCAGCGTCATCAAAATGCCGAACAACAGCGCGGCAGCGAAAAACAGCACGATAACGTGCGTTTGCAGATGCAGCACGACCAACGCGCCAAACACTACCGCGGCAAGAAAACACAGCCCATTCACTACCTGCTGGCCCTTGAAGCGGAAGGTCTTGTCCATCCAGCCTTGCAGCTTGGCGAACGCGATCATCGAACCGGTAAACGACACCGAGCCGATCAGTGCGCCAATCACGGCGAAGATCACCTGTGACTGATTTTCGTGCGGTGGCGCCGGCCCGAACTGCGGCACGGCCGCGAGCGTGGCGAAGCCAAGCAAGGCGCTGGCGCCAATCGCGGCGGCCGAACCGCCGCCCATGCCGTTGTACAACGCGACCATCTGCGGCATCGCGGTCATCGCAACTTTCTTGCCGCTGTACCAGGCAAGGATGGTGCTGATCGCAATGGCAATAAAAATCAGCGCGGCGTTTTCGATCAGGGTTACGCGCTCGGCGCCCGGATGCAGAAACGTGACGACCACGGCGACAAGCACGCCCACGCCGGCCCACTGGATGCCGCTGCGCGCGGTCACCGGCGAGGACATGCGCTTGATGCCCATGATGAGCAATACGGCAGCGCCGAAATAGATCAGCTGGATGGCAAGACCGAGCAAATGGGCGAAGTTCATTGCTTGCCCCCCGCGTCAGTGGATGCGGGCTTCTTGCTGGATTTGAACATGTCCAGCATGCGCTCGGTGACGACGTAGCCGCCGGCCGCATTGCCGGCGCCGAGAAACACGCCGATGAACCCGATGGTCTGCTGCAATGGCGTGGTGGCCTCGCCCAGTGCGACCATCGCGCCGACCAGCACGATGCCATGCACGAAGTTCGAGCCGGACATCAGCGGCGTGTGCAGGATCACCGGCACGCGCGAGATGATCTCGTGGCCGGTGAAGGCGGCGAGCATGAAGATGTACAACGCTAAGAAACCATCAATCATGGCAATTCCTCAATTCGGTCTGCCCACCTCGATCATCCTGATCTCGGCGTGCAGTGCCGGGGCTTACACATCCGTGTACGCCCGCTCGGCGGGTCGAGCCGGTGGCTCGACAATTCCCGCCTCGCCCGTCGATCATGACTGCGCTCCTTCCACCAACGCCTTTGTCGCTTCATGTTTGATCGCACCCGCGTGCGTGACGCACGTCTTGGCAATCAGTTCATCGTCCCAGTCCAGTTTCAACTCGCCGCCTTCGGCGATGCTCAATTCGAGGAAGTTGTACAAATTCTTCGCGTACAGCTCGCTCGCATGGATCGGCGTGGTCGCGGCCAGATTGACTGGACCGATGATGCTCACGCCGTTGGCGCTGACGACGGTCTTGCCGGGCTCGGTCAATTCGCAATTGCCGCCCGTTTCCGCGGCGATATCCACGATCACCGAACCGGGCTTCATGCCTTCGACCATCGCCTTGCTGATGATGCGCGGTGCCTTGCGCCCTGGTACGGCGGCGGTGGTGACGATTACGTCCACGCCCTTGATGTGCTCGGCCAGCGCGGCCTGCTGCTGGGCGCGTTCGTCCGGCGTGAGCTCGCGCGCGTAGCCACCCGCACCCGCCGCCGACACGCCCAGTTCGACGTATTTCGCGCCGAGCGACTGGATCTGTTCTTTGGTTTCCGGCCGCACATCGAAACCTTCGACCTGCGCGCCCAGACGCCGCGCCGTGGCAATCGCCTGCAACCCGGCCACACCGGCGCCGACGATCAGCACTTTCGAAGGCCGCACCGTTCCGGCCGCAGTGGTCAGCATCGGGAAGAATTTCGGCGAGGCCTCGGCGGCGATCAGCACGGCCTTGTAGCCGGCGATATTGGCCTGCGAGGACAACACATCCATCGCCTGCGCGCGCGTCGTGCGCGGCAGTAGTTCCATCGCAAAGCTCGTGATCTTCGCATCGCGCAGCGCTTTGATGCGTTCGGGCGCCAGATGCGGCGACAGGTAGCCGATCGTCACGGCACCTTCCTTGAGCGAAGCGATTTCCTCCAGCGACGGCGGTTGCACGGTCAACAGCACATCGGCACGGCCCAGCGCACTGCGCGCATCGGCCGCGACTTCGACGTCCTTGTATGTCGCATCCGGAAAACTCGCTGCGCTGCCGGCGCCACGCTCGATCAGGAGATCGACGCCCTTGGCCTTAAGCTTTTTCGCCACGTCGGGCGTCAGCGCCACGCGGCGCTCGCCGGGTACGGTCTCGCGCACTACGCTAATGGTAATCGCCATGAACTCCTCCCTCTCATGCGATACGCAAATTCCGATGCTAGCCTAGCTTGTGGTTTGCCGCCAGCTGTTATGCTGCGCATCAGCAAAAAACGCCATCCCAGGCCTATGGATTTACTCGATCTGCTCAACACCCGCCATTCGACGCCCGCACGTCAGCTTGGCGAACCCGGGCCGTCGCCGCAGCAGCTTGAGCGCTTACTGTACGCTGCGATCCGCGTGCCCGATCACGGCAAACTCGTGCCCTGGCGCCTGCTAACGATCGCGGGCGCTGCGCGCATCGCGCTGGGCGAGCAGCTCGCCAAAATTCACCAACGCAAGGAACCGGAAATCGCGTCTGCGCTGCTGACCAAGGATCGCGAACGCTTCACTTTTGCGCCGCTGATCATCGCCGTGATCGCACGAATCGACGAACACCATCCGAAAATACCCGCGCAGGAACAACTTCTGTCAGCCGGCTGCGTCGCTCACAACCTGCTGCTCGGCGCGCATGCGCTGGGTTTTGGCGCGCAGTGGCTGACCGGCTGGGCCGCCTACGATGCCGATGCCGCGGCGCTATTCGGACTTTCTGCACAAGAGCGCATTGTGGCATTTGTACACATTGGTACGCCGCGCGAAACGGCGCCGGAGCGTAGCCGTCCGGCACTGGGCGACATTGTCGACAAGTGGCAGCTGTGATGCCGACTCTGCACCTGATCGATTCCAGTCTGTATGTATTTCGCGCCTGGCATGCGATGCCGCCGGAATTCCACGACACCAATGGCGCGCCAGTCAATGCGGTGCACGGCTTTACCCGTTTCCTGTGCGATTTCCTCGAGCGCGTGCGGCCCACGCACGTCATCGCCGCGTTCGACGAATCGCTGACCTCCTCGTTCCGCAACGCGATTTATCCTCACTACAAGGCCAACCGCGAGCTGCCACCGGAGGAACTGAAAGTGCAGTTCGGCTACTGCAAGCGCATCGCCGCCGCGTTCGGCCTGTGCGTGCTCGCCGATTTGCAGTACGAAGCCGACGATCTGATCGGCAGCGCCGTCACGGTTGCGCGCACGCACGGCATGCGCAGCGTGATCGTGTCGGCCGACAAGGACTTCGGCCAGTTGATAGCGGACGGCGACGAACAATGGGATTTTTCGCGCGACCTGCGCTGGGATGCGCACGGGGTCAAGCAACGCATGGGCGTGCGCCCGGACCAAGTCGCCGATTATCTGGCGCTGACTGGCGATGCCATCGACAATATTCCCGGCGTGCCCGGCATCGGTGCAAAAACCGCGGCACAATTGCTCGCCCATTTCGACACACTCGATGCGCTGTTTGTGCGTATCGAGGAAGTGCCTTATCTGCGCTTGCGCGGCGCCGGGCAGGTTTACTCACGCCTGAAAGAGCACAGCGCGCAAGCGCTGCTGTCGCGCGCGTTGACCGGCATTGCGCTGGATGCGCCGGTACCATTGAACGTCGCCGAACTCGCATGGCGTGCATCGAGCACAGCCGAACTGGATGCGCTGCTGGAAACCTTGCGCTTCGGTCCGCTCACGCGCGCACGTTGCCGCAAGCTCGCACCGGCGAACGCTGTGAATCAGGGTTGAGACGAAACTGCGGGTTTCCCCGTAGCGGGATTCTTGACTCCCGGCCCGGGATCAACCTTGCCGCGCTTGCCGGGTTTGATCTGCGAAGGTCCGCCGCCGGTGACGCCGCTCTGTCCCCAGGCGAAGCGCAGGTTGCTGCGGAAAATCGCTGTCGGTGCGAGTTTGTCCGCTGCGGTCAGCACGCCGTGGCTGTCATACAGATCGTCTTGACGGTTGACGATGGTGTACAGCTTGTCGCCGGCAACCGCACTGGCTCCAAGCGCGGAGAATTCCGGATGCGCCACGTCCAGCGGCATCGCGCTCTTGATGCTGCGGCCGTCCTTGTCCAGTTGCAGGCGCATCACGCGCTTGGGCACCATGCCGTCCTCGACAATGGCGAGCGTGCCATCGTACCAGTGCATGCCGACGATCCCGCCAAGCACCAGTCGCGACGCATCGTAGCCGACCTCGAAAGCCTTGCCGGTAGCCAGATCGAAACCATAGATTCCGAGCGCGTAATCGGCCAGATACAGGGTGCGGCCATCACCAGAGATGGCCAGCGCGCTAAAACGGTTGAGTTTGGGATTGTTGAGGATATCGCGCAGCGTGCCGTCTTCGAGTTTGAAGATCTGCTTGCGAGCGGCATCGGCCGCGTAAACCTTGCCATCGACCGCCACTACGAGCGAGGTCAAGCGGTGGGCGCCGTCGTCCTGCGAAAAAACCGACTTGCGCAGGAATTTGCCACTGGCCAGATCGAACTCGAATATACCGGCCTTGCCGGCGTTGTCGCCGTTGAACCCTTTGTAGATCGCGCTCGATGAGGTGGCCGCGTAGAGCTTGCCGCGCTTTGCGTCCACGGCCAGCGCATCCACGCCCCACAGACCGTTGCTTGCATCGGGCGCAATGAAATTCGCCACCTTGCCGTGCGCGTCCACCCGCCTGATCGCGCCGTCGCGTGCACTGCCGACGAGCAGTTCGCCGCGCTTGCCGTCCCACGCCAGCGCGTCGTACAGGTAATCGCCCTTGGGCAGCACTAACGCCAGCTTGCCTTCGCCGAACTGCTTGGCGTTCACTTGCAGGTTGGCGACGAGGTAATCCCACACCTTGGTGCCACGGACCTGATCGAAACGCGGGTCCTTGCTGATGTCGTAGCCGAAACCCTGGATCTGCATGCGGATCAGGGTGTCGTAGGCATGCGGCTTGTCGCCGAGCTTGGCGTAGGCCAGCGCGAGCTGCAGTTTCAGGTCGCCCGAATTGGGCGACAGTTCGGTTGCGCGCTGGAGCACCCAGGCGAAACGCTGAATGTCGTTTTGCGCGGCGTAGAGCTGGCCGAGGCGGCTGAGTGTGGCCAGATCGTGCGATTGGTTGATCTGCGCCTGGGTCAGCGCCTCGGCGCGCTGCACAACTGCCGCTTTCGCCTTGGCCCTCGCATCGGCATTCGGCGCCGATTGCTGCTGCGCACTGGCCGCGAAGGGGACGGCAACGAGTGCCGCGGCAAACATCCACGATTGAATCTTCATACCGTAATCCGCAATGATGTGAGGCAATTCCGACCGCGCCGCCGCGACGAAGTTCGACAGCGCGCAGGGCAAACCAGAAAAAGTCGACCAGAATGACGCAAACGCAGATCCTTTTCAACGGCCGCTGGCTGCGCATGCTCCAGCGCGGGCGCTGGGAATTCGCTGAACGCACCAATCCCGGCGGTGGCGTGATCATCGTTGCCGTCACCCCGCAGGATCGCATCCTGTTCGTCGAGCAATGGCGCGAGGCGATTTCGGCCAAGACCATCGAGATGCCCGCGGGCCTGGTCGGCGATCGCGATGGCGGCCCCGGCGAAAGCGCGGTGGCTGCGGCGCAACGCGAGCTGCTGGAGGAAACCGGCTACCGCGCCGGCAGCGTCGAATTCCTGGTGGCTGGACCATCGTCCGCAGGCATGAGCAACGAGATGATTGCGTTCGTGCGCGCCCGCGATCTGGTGCGCGAGCATGCCGGCGGGGGCGACCCCAGCGAAAATATCCGCGTGCACGAAGTGCCGCGCAGCGAGGCCGCGCGCTGGCTGCTGGCCAAGTCGCGCGAGGGTTATTCGATCGATCCGAAACTGTTCGCCGGGCTGTATTTTCTGGATCACGCCCAAGAACTGTTTGGCGCGACGCTTGCGTAACCTCGCTACGGCAGCGTCAGTTTGCCGGCATGTTGCACGCCTTCCAGCGTGGCCGCACCCAAGGGCACGACCCGGTAACGCACGCGCAGCATGCCGACGTGCGGGGATGCCGGATCGCCGCCGGCGTACAGTGAGCCATTTTCCGCACTGAAGCTCGCCGCCAGATTTGGTGGCAGCGCAGTATCGCTCACCGCCAGAGGCGCGGATCTGGCTTGCGCGACCAGCACGGCGGCATCGACCGCGAATGCGCCGAGCTTCAAGCCCGGCGCCGCAAAATTGGCAGCGGTGAACGGTGCCTGCGGATTTTCATGGCCTTGCGGTTCGCGGAATTTGTGCGAATCAACCGGCACTCCCCAGCTAGCGGCGTAGCGGCAGGTGCCGTCCGCACAATGCTCCTGCCACTGATACATTTCCACAATGCGTAAAAGTACCGCCATGTCGGCATGCACACCCAACTGCGGATCGCGCGCCGGACCGTCGGCGGAAAGCACGCCGCTCACGCGCACGTGACGGCCGTCGTTGGCCGCATCGATGTGCTCCGTGGACGTGTTGACCAAGACTTTCGCTTGCATCGAATCGCGAAACCATCGATCTGCGTGCCGATACCCGAGCCAGCCTCCTGCACAGACAAGCGCAATGATCGCTGCGGCGAACAGCCATCGTGTGTGCGATTTGCGTTTGCGAGCAGCCACCTCAAGCCACCATTCCGGTCAGTTCCGGCAACTCGTCGGCGGTACAGAAGCGACCCTTGTCGTCACGCGTCACCCGCGCCAGGGCGCAGTCGACATCGTGGGTGAAAAACAGGCGCACGCCACGCGCGAGCTTGTCCTCGAGGAATGTGCGTTTTTCATCGATCAGCAGCTCCGGGGCGCGGTCGTAACCCATCGTTACTGGCAGATGCACCCACGGCCGACCGGGAATCAGGTCGGCACAAAACACCACGCCGCCGGCGGGCACGACGATCTCGGCCAGCATCAAACCCGGCGTATGGCCATCGCTGAAGGAAAACCGAACGCTTTTTCCCATTGCGAAGGAATGCGCATTTTCCACGAGCTCCAGACGGCCGGATTTTTCGAGCAATGCCGGCAATTCGGCGATGAACGAGGCGCGATCGCGAGCGTGCGGATGTGAGGCGCGCTCGAACGCGCGCTTGCCGACCACGAAGCGCGCATTCGGAAATAGCAACTGCGGTGCCGCGTCTTCACGCCACGCCTCAAACAGGCCGCCAGCATGATCGAAATGCAGGTGCGAGAGCACCACAGCGTTGATGTCCTCGTGGCCAAAACCCGCCGCACGCAGCGAATCGAGCAAAACGTGATGATTCTCGACCACGCCGAAACGCTGCTTGAGTTTCGGCTCGAAGAATGCGCCGATGCCGGTTTCGAACAGCACGTTCTTGCCGTCCAGATCTTCGGCAAGCAGGGCGCGACAAGCCAGCGGAATGCGGTTGTCTGCATCCGGCGCGATCCATTTCTCCCACATTCCGCGCGGGACATTGCCGAACATCGCGCCGCCATCGAGTTTCTGCGAATTGCCGAGGATCGACCAGAGCCGCATGGCTTACTTCACCTCGCCCAGGCCGGACGTATGGCGCGGATCGCTCGCTGCGTCGAGCCGGTCCGTATGCAGATCCCAGGTGACCACATTCATGAAGCCCCAGCCATGGCGCTGCTTGATCGCATAGCCCATGCCTTCGAGGGCTTTCGTCGTCGCCGCATCGAACGCGGTCGGCTCGGCATAGACAACATCGGGCAGATACTGCTGGTGGTAGCGCGGCGTCGCCGCGATCTGTGCGGCCGAATCGCCGTGCATGAAGGCCATGATTCCCTCGAGCACTTGGGTGATGATGGTCGAGCCGCCGGGAGAGCCGATCACGCCGATGCGATCCTTGCCGAACACGAAAGTCGGCGTCATCGACGACAGCATGCGCTTGCCCGGCGCCGGCGCATTCGCCTTGTTGCCAAGCAGGCCGTACACGTTCGGGGCACCGGGGACAAGCGCGAAATCGTCCATCTCGTTGTTGAGGAACACACCGGTACCGGGCGGCACCAGACACGAACCGAAATGCGTATTCACCGTCTGTGTGGCCGCGACCATGTTGCCGTCGGCGTCGATGATGGAAAAATGCGTGGTGTGCAGACCCGGATCGTGCGCCACCGCCGCCGGCAGCATCGACGAGGGCGTGGCCTTGTCGGGCAGGATGGACGCGCGCAAACCGGCCGCGTAATGCGGGGACAGCAGCGTCGCCAGCGGCATCTTCACGAAATCCGGATCGCCAAGGTATTGGTTGTGATCGCGGAACGCGCGGCGCATCGCCTCGATGATGTAGTGCAGGCGATGTGGGCGGTCAAGCTTGTCCAGGTCGTAGCCGGACAGCACGTTGAATATTTCCTCCAGTGCTACGCCCCCGGACGACGGCGGTGACGCCGTAACAATGCGCCAGTCGCGATAATCGAACGTGATAGGCGCGCGTTCGATGACCTTGTAGTCGGCCAGATCCGCGGCCGTCCAATCGCCGCCAGTGACTTGCACGGCCTTCAGCATGAGTTCTGCGGTTTTGCCCTTGTAAAAACCATCATTGCCGTGTGCGGCAATTCGTTCCAGCGTCGCGGCCAGATCGGGATTACGGAATGTCCAGCCGGGCTTGGGCACGTCGCCGTCCGGCATCAGCAGGGCTTTTGTCCCGGGATAGCGTTCGATCTGTGCGCGATGATCGCCTACCGCTTCCAGAAACTGCGCGCCCGGTTTGAAACCTTCACGCGCGATGCGGATCGCGGGCGCCAGTGATGTGGCCAACGGCAACTTGCCGTAATGCGTGGCCAGCCATACCAGCCCGGCCGGCTCGCCCGGAATGCCGGCGGCGAGCGGGCCGTACAAGGCGGTGTCGCGGTTGGGCGTACCGTCGGCTTTCCGGTATTGCGATTCCTTCACCGCTGCCGGAGCGGTTTCGCGCGCATCGAGCATGACATTCTTGTTGTCGCTCGCGCGATGCAGCAAAAAGAATCCGCCGCCACCGATACCCGAGCTTTGCGGTTCGACCACCGACAGTGTGGCCGCAACCGCGATGGCTGCGTCGAACGCGTTGCCACCAGCGGCGATGATCTCGAACCCGGCCTGGGTGGCCAGCGAGTGCGCGCTGGCGATGGCGGCGTGGCCGGGGCGTTGCGCCGCGTGCGCAGCGGTTAGAAATGCGAATGCGACGAATGCAACAACGTATACCTTTTTCACTTTTGTTCCTCGTCGGTCAGTTTGCGGTATTTCGCCATCAGCTCGTCGCGGGATTCGGCGTGTGCCGGATCGACGAGTATGCACTCGACTGGACACACCTCCACGCATTGCGGTGTGTCGAAATGGCCGACACATTCGGTGCAACGACTCGGCTCGATCTCATAGACGACCGACCCTTGTGCGATCGCCTGATTCGGGCAGACCGGCTCGCAGACGTCACAGTTGACGCAGCTATCGAGAATTTTGAGCGCCATCTTCAATCAAATACCGCCGTCGTGCGCAGCGCGACGATCACTCCCCCTCTCCCGCATGCGGGAGAGGGCACGGGGTGAGGGCAGCGCTGTCAACGAACTATCAACGCCTACTTCATTTCCACAAACCGCAATTCCGCGCCACTCTTGGTCAGTGCATCCTTGACCCTCTGCTCGTCCGCAGCCGCACCGACGAACAGTACGATCACATCCTTGAACGAGGCGTCCTGCGCGCCCGGATCTCCGCCCGGCGTGCCGGCGAACGCGGCGACGATCAGATCGGCCGTCAGCTTGGAATCCGGGCCGCCGAACGCAAGCATGTTGCCGGGCAGCACTCCGCGCGCGACCGTGGTGGCGACGTTGTCGAGCTGGCTCTTGCGCGCATCCTGCACGGCTTGAGTGTCGCCCGCCGGCACGTAGTACATGAACGGATGACTGGACTTGACGCCCTGCATGTTGCGCGTGACCACCGACACCAGATACTTCTGCCACGCCGCATCGTCGGCGCCCGGAGCCGGCAGCGGCACCGGCACCATCGCTGCCGCGGCGGCGGCAGCCTCGGCGGCTTTCTGCTTGTCCTCGTCACTCTGGCCGCAGGCGGCCAGGGTCAGCGCGACGAGCGCCGCGAGCAGGAATGCGCGAATGTACTGATTCATGATTGCACCTTTTCGTTTCAGGAATTTTTCCAGCGATTGCGTAGCGCCTGCTGCACCGCCGGGTGGACGAAACCGGATACATCCCCACCCAGCCGCGCGATTTCACGCACCAGCGAGGAGGAAATGAAACTGTACTGCTCGGCGGGCGTCAGGAACAGGGTCTCGGCGTCCGGAATCAGATGCCGGTTCATGCTCGCCAGCTGGAATTCGTATTCGAAATCCGAGACCGCGCGCAGGCCACGCAGGATCACGCCGGCACCGGTTTCACGCACGAAATGCGCCAGCAAAGAGGAAAATCCGCACACTTCGACATTGGCCACGTCCGCCAGCGCCAACCGCGCCAACGCGATGCGGTCGTCGAGATCGAAACTGGTCCCTTTGCCCGCGCTTTCGGCGATACCGACGATCAGGCGGTCGAACAAGGGCGCGGCACGACTGACCAGGTCAGCGTGGCCATTGGTGATCGGATCGAACGTGCCCGGGTACACCGCCACGTGCGCATTGCCGGAAGTGTTGGACTTGACTGGCATGCGCTACAGCTTAACGGATCGGCGATACAGCGCATAGCGCACGTTGCCGGCGCGACCTTCGCGATGCAACACCCAATTCTCCGGCAACGCGCAAACGGCCTGTGCCGGCGTTTCGACGTAGACCCAGGACGTCGCTGCGAAACATCCACGCAGCTCGAGCGCGTGCGTGGCGGCACTCCACAAATCGGCCGAAAACGGCGGATCGAGAAAGATCACGTCGTAGCGTCCTACTGCCGAGTCAAGAAATGCCATCGCGTCAGCGCGATGAACTTGTGCGGTCTGTTTGAGCCGGGTCAGATTCGCGCGCAGCGCATCAACAAGCTGCGCATCGGCTTCGACGAAATCCACGCGGGCCGCACCGCGCGACAACGCCTCGATGCCGAGCGCACCGGTGCCGGCGAAAAGATCCAGGCACTGCGCGCCGGCGATGACCGGCGCGAGCCAGTCGAACAGCGTCTGGCGCACGCGGTCGGGCGTCGGCCGCAGGCCGCGCGCATCAGCGATGGCAATGCGCGAGCCGCGCAGCGTGCCACCAATGATGCGCAGCTTGCCGGGCCGGTCGTTCATGCAGCACCTGGGGATCGTGGTGTTACCATGGCGTCATTGTCGTTCAAGTTCATCCGCGATGCTCAAGTTCTGGAAATCCCGGGAGACGGCAACACCCGGCATCGACCCTTTCCAAGCCCCGAAAAAGACCTGGCGCGAGCGCTTATCGAAAAGCGCGCTCAATCGCGATATCCGCGATCTGTTCCGGCGTCATGCCAAGCTTGACGAAGCCCTGCTCGACGAACTGGAAACCGTGTTGATCGGCGCCGATGTCGGCGTCGCGGGAAGCACCGAACTGATCCAAGCGCTACGCGCGCGCATGCAAAAACGCGAGTTTGCCGATGCCGATGGCCTGCTCGCTGCGCTGCGCGATCAACTCATCGCTCTGCTCGCGCCGGTCGCGCAACCGCTGCGCATCGACGCCACGCATAAACCCTTCGTGATCCTGATGGTCGGCGTCAACGGCGTTGGCAAGACCACGACCATCGGCAAACTCGCGCGACATTTCCAGGACGACGGAGCCAGCGTCATGCTTGCCGCTGGCGACACGTTTCGCGCCGCCGCGGTCGAGCAACTCAAGAGCTGGGGCGAACGCAATCAGGTGCCTGTGATCTCGCAGGGCGCAGGCGCGGATGCAGCCAGCGTGATCTTCGATGCCCTGCAATCGGCGCGCGCGCGCGACGCCGACGTGCTGATCGCGGATACCGCCGGGCGCCTGCACACCCAGGCCGGATTGATGGACGAACTCGCCAAGATCCGCCGCGTGCTCGGCAAACTCGATGCCGCCGCGCCGCACGAAGTCTTGCTCGTGATCGACGGTACCACCGGCCAGAACGCGATCCAGCAAGTGCGCCAGTTCAAGCAGGCGATCGGCGTGACCGGGCTCGTCGTCAGCAAGCTCGACGGCACGGCAAAAGGCGGCGTGCTGTTCTCGCTGGCACGCGAGTTCGGCTTGCCGATCCGCTACGTCGGCCTTGGCGAAGCCGCCGAGGACTTGCGCGGATTCGACGCGACCGCTTTCGTCGACGGTCTGCTGCCAACTGCACTCGGCGATGACTCACGAAGCCTCGCATAACCGTCGCGAGCGACGGCACCATGCCCAATTGAATCGGGCGGGCCGCCGGAGCGCAGGAACCGGAGTTTACTTGACGGTAAATGAGGATTCCGAGCACCGCCGGAACGCAAGCTGCCGAGCGCAGCAGGTTAAGCGGGGCTTCGCGGTTCGTGTGTTGCGCTGGTTCGATGCCCACGGCCGCCACGACCTGCCGTGGCAACATCCGCGCAACGCGTATCGCGTCTGGATCGCCGAGGTGATGCTGCAACAGACCCGGGTCGTCACCGCCGTTCCGTACTTTTTGCGTTTTGCGGATACATTCGCATCGCTGCGCGCACTCGCCGCTGCACCGCTGGACGATGTGCTGGCGCTGTGGTCGGGATTGGGCTACTACAGCCGCGCGCGCAACCTGCATCGCGCAGCGAAAATCTGCGTGCAACGCCATCGCGGGGCATTGCCGCGCGATTTCGATGCGCTCGCCGTCTTGCCCGGCATCGGCCGTTCGACCGCCGGCGCGATTCTGGCGCAAGCGCACGGTCTGCGCTGCGCGATTCTCGACGGCAATGTCAAGCGCGTGCTGGCGCGCTTTCACGGCGTGCGCGGCTGGCCCGGCACGCCGGCGGTTTCTGCGCAATTGTGGAAATTTGCACAGATTCATACACCACGTAGTCGCGTCGCCGATTACACCCAGGCGATCATGGATCTGGGTGCGAGCGTGTGCACGCGTGCCAAACCGCGTTGTGCAGATTGCCCGCTGCGGCACGATTGCGTCGCAGCCCGCGATGGACACACTGCACAATTACCGCAGCGCAAACCCGCGCGCGTGCTGCCGTTGCGCAAGACAGTGATGCTCGTGCTGCGCGACCGCGGCGGTCGTATCCTGCTCGAGCGCCGTCCGCCAACCGGCGTGTGGGCGCAACTGTGGAGTCTGCCCGAAGCAGCAGATGCCGCAGCAGCGGCGCGTGGACTCGGTGCCGGAAGCACGTTGCGTCCGTTGCCGCCATTCACGCATACGTTCAGTCATTTCCGTCTCGACGTCACGCCGATCGCCGGCACCGTCGCGGCGTCCGCGCGCATAGCCGACGCGGCCGACCGGCGCTGGTTGCATCTGCACGAAGCCAGTGCGCTCGGGCTGCCGGCACCAGTGCGCAAGTTAATCGAAAATCTTGTGGAGGAATCCTGATGTCACGTACCGTGTTCTGCACCAAACTTCAGCACGATGCCGAGGGTCTGGCTTTTGCGCCGTACCCCGGCGAACTGGGCAAACGCATCTTCGCGGAAATATCGCAGCAAGCCTGGCACGCCTGGCTCGCGCACCAGACCATGCTGATCAACGAAAACCGGCTGTCACCGCTGGATCCGAAAGCGCGCAAATTCCTCGAAGGCGAAATGGAGAAATTCCTGTTCGGAGGTGGGGCCGATGCGCCGCCGGGTTACGTCCCGCCAGCATCCTGAGGCTTGCCTGACGCCTTGGTCTGCTTTGCGGCCTTCTCGTCGCGTTGCAGCGCCTTGTAATCGATCGGGCGAATTTCCTGGATGCGGCAATTCTGGTGATCGAACACCACCGCGTCGAATTTCCCATCCACATACATCGAGGTGTTTTGGGTAATGCCGATTGCGCGCGTCCATTCCAACCGTGTACACGGCTTCTGCACCGTGACCAGATAGGCTTTGTTGATTTCCGGCCACAACACGAGTTTTTCCGGCCCGACCACCTGCCACTGCCACAGGCTGATCATCGGGAAGCGCCCGATTGGCGCACCGGCGTATTTTTCGTACCTGACAAGTTGCTGCGCCAGGTAGGCGGCAGTGTCGGCGCGCGCGGGAAGCGTGACGAGGGACAACGCGACGGTGGCGATTGCAATCAGGTAGCGCATGCGAGCTCCTTCGATGCGGATCATGCCGGATAGACGGTCGCGCGCGCAAATTCGTCGCGCCGACGGCGGTTTTTCTTGACTCGCCTGCACCAAGCCGCTGTAATACGCGGCCCTGCGCGACATCTGCGCGCCAATACTCTGGCCAGGTAGCTCAGTTGGTAGAGCAGAGGACTGAAAATCCTCGTGTCGGCGGTTCGATTCCGTCCCTGGCCACCATCAGTTCCTCGCAAAATCGAGCGACATTACGCTTCGTGTCGCGTCGTCGCTGGAATCAAACCGAAAAGCAGCGGTTCGATGATTCGACCCATCCTGGGTCTCACCGTTCGCTGTGCTCACGGCCAGCTGCGCTGTTCGCATTCGCTCCCAGCGAATGCAGTCCGTCCCTGGCCACCACATTTTTCCCTGTAAAATTACCCGTACCGCGCTTCAAGCAGCGCTATCCCGGGAATCGAACCGAAAAGCAGCGGTTAGATGATTCGCACCATCCTTGGCGCCAATCGCGATTTGCCGTCCGGCGTATTCCGGCCGACCTGCGGCGAGCGCACTAACAATTTTTTCAACCTTCCCGGCTCGCGCGGTGCTAGTTTGAATGCATGGCACTTCGTTTCAGGGAGATGCTGTCATGACCACACTGGCTGTTCGTGTTCCGCATGCTGTGCAATTGAACTGGCCGCGTGTGGGCGCGTGGTCGAGTTCGCTCACACTGCATTTGTTCATTGCCGCGCTCGTTCTGGTTCCTGGCACGGCCATTCAGGTCGTCCGGCATGCCGATATTGCACCCATCGTCGACATCATTGTGCCGCAGGCACCCACGAGATCGATTCCTGCCGAACCAACTCCAGCCCCGCTGACGGCACAACCGCACATCGCGCGCATCACGCCGCCGGCAGTGCCCGTTGTCGCTACGCCTGCGATACTTCCAGTGATTACTGCGGACTTCGGACCGCCTTCGGCCAGCACTGCCACACCGACAAATGTCGCGACCGAAACAGCCCCCAGTGCCATCGCCTACGGCAGTCACACGCGTGTTCCCTATCCGCTCGACGCGCTGCGCAACCGCGAACAGGGAACAGTGATCCTGAGCGTGCTGGTCGCAGCGGACGGTTCGGTGCTGAGCGTCGTGATCGAAAAATCCAGCGGATCGCACAATCTGGATCGCGCCGCACGCGAAGCGGTGGCCAAATGGAACTTTCATCCGGCCACGCGCAACGGCGTGGCGCACAGCGCCTGGGCAAGCGTGCCGGTGACGTTCAACCTGATGACGCTGTGACGCGCACGCGATCGGCTATCATCGCGGCATTGATGAACGCCGAGACGCAACAACACTGGAATCACGTCTACGCGACCAAGCCCGCCGACGCGGTGAGTTGGTACCAGGCGCATCCGCAAATTTCGCTGGAATTGATTGCCGCGGCAAATCCGCCCGCCGCCGCGCCGATCATCGACGTGGGCGGCGGCGCTTCGTCGCTCGTCGACTGCCTGCTCGAGCGTGGCCACACTGATGTCAGTGTGCTGGATGTTTCCGCAGCAGCGCTGGCCACTGCGCAGGCGCGGCTTGGCGCGAATGCGGCGCGGGTTAGCTGGATCGAGACCGATATCCGCCGCTTCCACTCCGTTCGCCACTACCAACTTTGGCACGACCGCGCGCTGTTCCACTTTCTCGCCACGCCGGCGGATCGTGCCGCGTACCTGGCAACATTGCGGAACAGTCTGGATTCCGGTGCGGACATTATCATCGCCACGTTCGCGCTCGACGGTCCGCCGCGCTGCAGCGGCCTGGATGTGATGCGTTACGACGCGCAATCACTGCACGCGCAATTCGGCGACGAATTCGAATTGATGCAGTCGCGCGCGGAAACTCACACGACGCCCGCGGGCGCCGCACAACGCTTCACCTGGGTGCGCATGCGAATGCGCTAGCATGGCGCGGCCATGCACCTGCAAATTCTCGATCTGGACGACTCACTCGATGCGCAAACTTTATTGCGCACGTTGGCGCCGTGGGACTCGGTGTCGACCGTGCCGTTGCGCGATCTTGCCCCGCGTCTGCGCCTGTGGAGCCGCGCGCGTACCATGCGGCGCGCGCGCGCGCGTATCGTCGCTCAAACACCCGCCGGCGCGACCTTGCACCTGCTCGGTTCGGGCGACTTTCATCATCTTGCGGTACTTCTGATCGAGCGAGCGCGCGAACCGGTCACTATCATCCATATCGACAATCACCCGGATTGGGTGCGTTTGGCGCCGCGCTGGCATTGCGGATCGTGGGTCAACCAGGCACTGCGCTTGCCGCAGGTCGCGCGCGTGATCACGCTAGGGCCGTGCAGCGACGATCTGGTGCGGCCGGACCTCAAGGGCGGCAATCTGCCCGCGCTGGCGGCCGGAAAAATCGTGCTGTTTCCCTGGGATCACGCGCCCTCGCGCGTGTGGCGGCGTATCCCCGATGGCCCCGGCCACCGTTGGAAAGACGGCCATCTGCACTGGCGCAATCTGGCCGAAATCGGCCTCGAAGCGGCGCTGGATGGTATAATTTCGCTGATTTCGACCGAGGCGGTGTGGCTGAGCATCGACAAGGACGTGCTGGATGAGCGTGAAGCGTTGACGAACTGGGATCAGGGTCGCATGCCGCTCGTGGCGCTGCTGCAAATTGTCGCCACGGTAGGCGTCGCCAAACGCATTGTCGGCGCGGATATCTGTGGCGAGTTTTCGACGCCCGCTCACGCCAACTGGTTCAAGCGCTGGGAAGCGCGCGCCGATCAGCCTCGGCGCGAGGTCAATCGCGATTTGTTGGTCCGCAACGAGGCGACGAATCGGCAATTGCTGGTGGCGATCGACAAGGCCGCGCGATGCTGATGTTCGCTTTGTTGCTGGGCACGGTGCTGTGCGACGTCGGCGGGCAGGTGTGCTTCAAGCTGGGCGTAGGCCATGAAACCGCGCCGGAACCTGTACGTGGCATGCGCGCTTTTCTTGGCGATTTGCTCGGCTCGCCGTGGATCGTCGCCGGCTTGCTGATTTACGTGGTCGAGTTCACCTTGTGGTTTGCGGCCTTGACGTTGACGCCGCTGAGTGTGGCGTTTCCGTTCATGGCGCTGTCGTATTGCGGCGTGGTGATCGCCAGTCGTTTCATCCTCGGCGAACGGGTATCGGCCCGGCGCTGGCTGGCAACGGGTGCGGTGGCGGTTGGCGTGGTCATGGTCTGCTGGTCAGGCATTTAAGGGAACCTCTGATTTACCTGCTGTGCTCGACAGCCTGCATGCCGGCGGTGCTCGAAATCCTCATTTACCATCAAGTAAACTCCGGTTTCTGCGCTCCGGCGGCATACAATCTGCCTTCGCTCGCGACGGTAAATCAGAGGTTCCTTAAGGTATTCATAAGCCATCCGGCTGGAAAATAACCGATCCGGATTCACTGAGCGTCGCATGATCAAGAAAGTCGATTTCCATCTTCCCGGCGGTCGCGATGGCGTGCTGTTGATCCATGGCCTGACCGGGACACCGACCGAGATGCGCTTCGTCGGCAAGGGCCTGAACCGCAACGGATTCACTGTTTACGGCATGCAGTTGGCCGGGCATTGCGGCGATGAGGCGGATCTGCTCGCCACCGGCTGGCACGACTGGTACGCCAGCGTGGTCGCGGCAGCGCAGCGCTTGCGCGGGGAAGTCGACCGCCTGTTCGTGGCCGGCCTGTCGATGGGTGCGCTACTTGCACTAAAACTGGCTGCCGACCATCCGGACAAGGTCGATGGTCTGGGACTGTACGGCACCACCTTCGTGTACGACGGCTGGACGATTCCGTGGATCGGCAAGCTGTCGTTCCTGCTGCCAGCCGTGGTCAGTTTGGGAATCGGTCACCGGCAGAAGTTCCACGAATGTTTCCCCTATGGCATCAAGGACGAGCGCATCCGCCAGCGCATCGCCGGCAGCATGCTGTCCGGCGACAGCGCCGCCGCCGGCCTGCCGGGCAATCCATGGCCGTCACTGGCGGAGTTCTACCGGCTATCGTTCCGCGTGCGCCGCCAGTTGCGCGACGTGCGTACGCCGTGCCTGGTGGTGCACGCCAAGGACGACGATGTGGCCAGCCTGAAAAACGTGCGCACGGTCGTGCGCGGCGTCAGCGGGCCGGTCGAAACCGTGTTGCTGGAAAACAGCTACCACATGATCACGGTCGATCAGGAACGCAATCAGGTGATCGAGCGCACTACGCGCTTCTTCAACGCGGTGACCGCCACGCGTTTCGTCACGATGCCCGAACAGGCGCAGATCGCCACCGCCGCGGAATAATGGACATCGTCGCAGCCGCTTCCATCAAGGCTTTCGGCCGCGAGGAATGGAACCGGCTCTTCCCCGGCGAACTCGAGGACTGGAACTACTACCGCGCCGTGGAATGTGCCGGGCTAGCGGATTTCGCATGGCGCTATTTCGGCGTACGCGAGAGCGGACGCCTGTGCGTCGCAGTACCCGGGTTCATCACCGATTACGAACTGGACACGACACTGAGCGGTCCGCTGCGACGCGTCAGCAACGCGATCGTGCGCGTTTTTCCGCGCTTGCTGCGCGTGCGCATGCTGGCACTGGGTTCGCCGGTCGCAGAATGCTGTCATCTGGGATTCGCCACCGAACTCGATGCACCAGCGCGGCAGCGTGCGCTCGATGCAATGCTTGCCGCAGTAGAAGAGCACGCCGACAAACACCGCATCGGCATGCTTGCGATCAAGGACGCAACGGCCGCCCAGAATGCCCTGTGGGCTGCCACGGCAGGCGCCCGGCGCCTGCGCCGTCAACCAGGGCTGCCGACAGCGACCCTGACTATCGCCTTCGACAGCATCGATGGCTATCTACGCACGCTCAGCCGTGCCACGCGCCGCGACCTGCGCCGCAAGCTCAAGGCCGGCGCCGCTCTGCGCGTGGAATGGCGTAGGCGCATCGACGATATCATCGATGATGTGATGCTCCTGTATCGCAGCACCCTCACGGATGCGCAGTTCTCGTTCGAGGAGTTGACTGCGGACTATTTCATTGGTGTATTGCGCGAGGCGGACGGGCACGCGCATTGCGTGACCTACTGGCTCGGGAAAAAACTCGTTGCGTTCAACCTGGTGCTGCACGACGGTACGCGCTTGCTCGACAAGTTCCTCGGCATGGATCGCGAACTGGCGCGCGCGTACAATTTATACTTTTACACTTGGATAGAAAACGTGCGCTGGTGCATCGAACATGGCGTGCCTCTGTACCAGAGTGGCCAGGGCCTGCACCACGAAAAGCGGCGGCTGGGCAGCCGACTATCCGCCAATTGGCTGTGGTACCGTCACCGCAATCGTGTGCTCGACGCTATCTTCGTCGTCGTCGAACGCCTTGCGCGACTGGATCGCCACGATCCAGAGCTGGCCGCGCTGCTCAAGGAACCGCCCGCATGAACACCGCCGCATCGCATCGTCGCCTGCGCATCTGGATCGCCTGGGGCTTGCTGCTGGGGTTTGAAACCCTGTGCCAGATTTCGCTCAAGTCTGCCGGGCTGGACAATCCTGGCTTCGATTTTTCGCTTGCCGCGTTCCACCACGCGCTGGCCACGCCATGGATCTGGCTGGCGATTGGCTGCTACATCGGCGCTTTCCTGGCGTGGATGACGATCCTGCGCAAATCCACATTGTCGGCTGCGTTCACCACCAGCGCACTCGTGTTCGTCGCGGTGATGTTCTCGGCTTGGCTGGTCTTCGGCGAGCGCATCGGCGCGCTGCAATTGCTCGGCGCTGCGGTCATCGTCGGCGGCATCCTGATGCTGGGCGCGGATGACGCCAAACCCGGCGCAGGGTAAGCTAAGCAACATCAGATTTCCCAATCCACTCCCACCGACACATTCGCGGAGAACCCAATGAGCAGCGCCCAGGACACCATCTTCGACATCATCGCCAAGGAAGCCGGCATCGACCGGGCCAAAATCACGCCGGCCTCGACCTTGAAGGAACTGGAAATCCAGTCGCTGGATGCGGTGCAGATCATTTTCGAGATCGAGGATCACTACAAGATCACCCTGCCCGACCGCGATCCGAATTTCGACACCGAATCGGTCAAGGGCCTGATCGACGCGGTCGAAAAACTCGTTGCGGCAAAATCCGGCGCCCCCGCGCCCGCCAATCCACAAGGCTGACGCAGCGGAACGATCGTGCGTCGCGTAGTCGTCACCGGCATGGGCGCGATCAGCGCGCTCGGACACGATGCCACCAGCACTTGGGCGGCGATGCGTGAAGGTCGCGGCGGAATCGGCCCAATCGAAAACATCCCGACGGATCTGCTCAATGTCAAAATCGCAGCAGAAGTTCATGGCTACGATCCAGCTGCGCATTTCGATTCCAAACGACTCGTGCTGCTTGACCGCGTCTCGCAGTTTGCGCTGATCGCCGCGCGCGAAGCAGTCGCGCAATCGGGCCTCGATTTTCACGCCGACGGCCGCGGCGAACGCACCGCCTGCATCGTCGGCACCGGCATCGGCGGCGAGAATACTCACAACGAACAGTCGCGGCGTTTCTACGCCGAGAACAATCCGCGCGTGCATCCACTAACCATCGTGCGCCTGATGGCGAACGCGCCGGCCTGCCAGATCACCATGCAGTACGGCATCACCGGGCCATCGTTCGCCGTGGTCAGCGCCTGCGCCTCGGCCAATCATGCGATGGCGCAGGCGTTCGAGATGGTGCGCAGCGGGAAAACGGATTTCGCCGTGACCGGCGGCAGTGAAGCCTGCATCACCGTGCCCACAATCAAGGCCTGGGAAGCCGTACGCGTGACCGCCGACGACACCTGCCGGCCATTCTGCAAGCAGCGCCGCGGCATGGTGCTCGGCGAGGGTGCTGGCATATTCGTGCTCGAAGAATACGAGCACGCGCGTCGTCGCGGGGCGAAAATACTCGCCGAATTTTCCGGCGCCGGCATGTCAGCCGATGCCGGCGATATTGTGCTGCCATCGGAGGCCGGTGCGGCCAAGGCGCTGGCGGCCGCGCTCGCCGATGCGCGACTCAATGCTGCCGACATTGACTACATCAACGCGCATGGCACCGGCACGCCAGCCAACGATCCAACCGAATCCAAAGCGATCCGTCGCGTGTTCGGTGCGCACGCGGACAAGCTCGCGGTGTCATCGACCAAATCCATGCACGGCCACGCGCTCGGCGCGGCCGGCGCGATCGAACTGGTGGCCGTCGTCGGCGCACTATGTGACGGCATCGTGCCGCCGACCGCAAACTTCATCGACGCCGATCCCGAATGCGATCTGGATTACGTGCCGAACACGGCGCGCGAAATGCCGGTGCGGGCGGCGCTGAGCAACTCGTTCGCGTTCGGCGGGTTGAATGCGGTGATCGGGTTGCGCAGGGTGAGTTAGCGCAGCCGCACCTCCATAGGCTCAGACACCCCGCGCAAGATCCGCCGCAACCTGTTTGGCGGCATCCAGCGTCTGTGCCACATCGGCCTGCGTGTGCGCCGTCGACACGAACAGGTTTTCGTAGGCACCGGGATGGAACAGGACGCCGCGCGCGAGCATTCCTTCCCACCAGGTACGGAACATTTTCTGATCGGCATGTCGTTCGGCGTCGCGATAATTGTGGATTTCTTCGCGCGCGAACCACACCTGCATCAACGGCCCGATTCCCACCACATACGCCGGCAGTCCTGCGTCGCGCATGATCCGGCTGAGTCCTGCGCGCAGCCCGTCAGAGACGGCGTCAAGACGCTGATACAACCCCGGAGTCGCCAACTCATCAAGCGCCGCGTTCGCCGCAGCCACGGCGATACCGTTTGCAGTGTAGGTGCCCGCCATCGAAACCGTACCGTTCGCTACGAGTGCCATGATGTCGGCACGTCCACCCGCAGCCGCGACCGGGAATCCGCCACCAATGCCTTTGGCAAACACGGATAGATCCGGTTTGATACCCAAACGCCCCTGCGCACCGCTCAAGCCAAGACGAAACCCAGTGATGACTTCGTCGAAGATCAACACGATGCCGCGCTTGTGCGTCACTTCGCGCATCGCTTCCAAATAACCGGGCTTGGGCAGGATGCAACCCGTGTTGCACATCACCGGTTCGGTCAACACCGCGGCGATGCTGTCGCCCTCGCGCCGGATCGTGTCGGCAAGCAATTGCGCATCGTTCCACGGCAGGATGATCAGATTGTCTTCCACACCCTTGGGCATGCCCGGACCTTGTGCCACGGGTTTGGGATGATTGTCCGGGCCGGCCTTGTCGATCGCGGGGTGCTTGCTCCAGTACACGCCGTCGGAAAAGCCGTGATACATGCCTTCGAAACGGATGATCTTGCTGCGGCCGGTAAAAGCGCGCGCCAGGCGCGTGGCGTACAGCACCGCTTCGGTGCCGGTGTTGCACAAGCGCACCTGATCCACGCTGGGTACTGCGGCGACGATCTTGTCGGCCAGACGCGCCTCGTCCGCGGTCGGCAGCGCGAACACGGTGCCGCGCTGTTGGATGAAATCGACCACGGCCTGGGTCACGCGCGGCGGCCGATGGCCGAAGATCATCGGCCCCAGCCCAAGCAGGTAATCGATGTATTCGTTGCCGTCCACATCGCGCAGGCGCGAGCCCTGCCCGCTTTCCACGAATAGCGGATATGGCGTCCAGCCCGACCACGTCGCGCGCGCCGTGCTGTTGACGCCGCCCGGAATGACTTGACATGCGGCATCGAATAGATCGGCGCTGCGAGCGGTATCGGTGCCCGCAATCAGTGGTGCATTCGTTGCAGTCATGGCGTGCCTTTCAATGGATGTTGGGTAGAGTGGCGCGACGGAAAATTTGCTGCGCGCGGGTCAATTCAGAGATTGGTATCAGGCCGATGCCACGCTCGGCAATATCGATGCGGCAACAAGCTTTCCGGACACGACATCCGGCAGCTGTTTCAGTGCGTCGGCAAAGTTGTCTATGGCCGCATGGGGAATATTCTTCGCAACACAATGCGCAATGAGCTTGCCCTTGGCGAACACGAAATCTGCTGTCTCGGCTACGCAAAAATCCGAGGCGCCATCACCGATCAGCAAGGTGCGCTCGTGTGCGGCACGAGCGCGCGCGCATTTGCAGGTGCCGCTGCCGACGCGGCAATCCGGGCTGGCGTGGGGAAATTGCAGCGCCCATTCCCGCTCGCCGGTCTGGCGCAAATGATTGGCCACGATCGGCAGCGTGGTCAGTTTCTCGCGCGCCAGAATGCGGCGAATCGCGTGATCCAGACCATCGCTGACGACAACCAGATGCATGCCCTGCGCATGCGCCGCATCCACGAACGCGGCGAACGCCGGATCCAGCGCGCGCGCGTCCAGATGCGCATCGAGTTCGTCGCGACTCATGTCCAGCAAAGCCACCTGCCCGGCCATGCAATCGTGCGAATTGATGCGACCGGCGCGCCAGTCCGCTTCGAGCGCCTCCCAGCCGGTACGGCCGAAGCGTTCGAGCAGGGTGTCGGTAGTGTCTTCGACGGCAACGGTGCCATCGAAATCACAGAGTATGGTCCAGTGGGACAAGGGCGTGGCCGGCGGATGGGTGGTGGGCGGCATTATCGGAGCCGCACATTAAAAAAACCTGTGCGGCAAACGGTTGTTTTGAGGGAGGTTTAACGCACTGCCGAATGCGTTCTGGCACAATATCCGGGCATATTTTCCGCGATCCTTGCGCACATGTCGAGCCGCACCACATTTTTTGCCTACACCCCATGGGACCTGATCCCAGCGCTGATGGGACTGGGCCACATGGTCTTCGTCGCCACACTGTTTTTCGGATTCCATGCGATACCGTGGGCGCTGTGGATTCCGCTGGCGCTGGTGTATTCGATCAGTATTTCCTGGAGCATCAACTCCACCAGCCACAATTTCATCCACAACCCGTTCTTTTCTTCGTCGATACTCAACCGCATCTACAGCGTGATCCTGTCGCTGACCGACGGCTTTTCGCAGGAGTTCTACCACCACGTGCATCTGCGCCATCATGTCGGCAACATGGACCGCATCGGTGCGAACGGCAGCACCATCGATCCGCTGTCGATCTGGCGCCATGGCAAGGAAGGCAAGCCGGAAAATCCCTGGACGTATACGTTCTACAGCTATTTCCGCGACGACATCGGCGAGGTGTACCGGCGCGTCAAGGAGAAGTTTCCGGATAAAGCCAGATGGATCTGGCGCGAGATCTACATCGTCGTCGGCATTTATCTCGTTTGCCTCGTCTACGACTGGCGCGCGTTCCTGGCGCTGGTGCCGTTCTATTATTTTGGCCATTCGCTGTCGTCATTGAACGGCTACTACGAACATTTCAAGGGAAACCCCGATGATCCCATCGCCTGGGGCGTGAGCACCTACAACAAGTTCTACAACTGGATCTGGCTGTACAACGGCTTCCACGCCGAACACCACTACCGCCCGAAAGTGCACTGGACGAAGATGATCGCGCTGCGCGACTCGATCCGCGAGGAGCAGCGCGCGCACGGCGTCCACGTGATGCCGTATTGTCATGGTTTGGGATTTTTCGACCGCAAGCCGCCGCAGTACACGCAAATCGGGCAATTGCCTCAGGCCACCGGGTAACCTGCCCTTCCGCCGCACGCCGCTTTTGGCTAAGGTAGCGTTTCCGCCACGAGGATTCGCTCCATGGCCAGGTTCCCGCGAATTTTCTTTCTCTCGCTGTTATTGATCGCGTTCGCCGCCTGCGGGCCGGTCAAGCATCCGATCAATCCGCCCAATGCCAGCATCCAGCAGCTCGATGTGCTGCCGGACGGTCGCTGGAAATTGCAGATCCGGCTTGAGAACTTCAGCGACCAGACCGTGCGTTATGGCGCGTTCAAAGCGGATCTGCGCGTCGGCGGCGAGCCCGCAGGCACAATCGCGCTGGATGCCGACATGGACATCCCCGGCGAGAACGCCGACATTGTCGACACGACGCTGGCGCCGGGCGCCGATGCGGTCAAGGCGTTCAAGACCGACGCCAACCGACCCGATGGCGTCGCCTATGAATTGAAAGGTAGCATCGACATTCCGGCGGCGGGCAAGAACTTCAAATTCGAGCACAAGAGCCGGCTCTCGCCAGTGCCAGGTCTGGCCAACGCGTACCGCTGACAGGACGATCCCATGAGCATCTACAAAGCCCCGCTCGCCGACATGCGCTTCGTCCTGTTCGATCTGCTCAAGCTCGACGCACAATACGCGCGCATCGACGGCGGCGCCAACGCCACACGCGACGTGGTGGATGCGATCCTTGACGAAGCCGCGAAGTTTTCCGAAACCGTACTCGCCCCGCTGAACGCACCGGGCGATGAACAAGGTTGCACGCTGGACAAGGCCAGCGGCAACGTGACCACACCAGCGGGATTCAAGGACGCCTACGCCGAGTACGTGAACGGCGGCTGGAGCGGACTGAGCGCACCCGAGGCCTACGGCGGCCAACATCTGCCCGAATCCATCGGCGCGCCGTTGAAGGAGATGATCGACTCGGCCAATCTGGCCTGGGGGAATTTCCCGTTGCTCTCGCATGGAGCGACCGAAGCCCTGCGCCAGCACGGCGAGGAGTGGCAGCGTCAGGCGTTTCTTAAACCCATCGTCGAAGGCCGCTGGACCGGTACGATGTGCCTGACCGAACCGCATTGCGGATCGGATCTGGGCCTGCTCAAGACCCGTGCCGAACCTGCTTCGAACAGTAACGGTGCCGACGGCACCTACAACATCACCGGCACCAAGATCTTCATCACTGCCGGCGAACACGATTTGACACAGAACATCGTGCACCTTGTGCTCGCACGCCTGCCCGATGCACCGGCGGGCGTGAAAGGGATCTCGCTGTTCATCGTACCGAAGTATAAAACCGACAAAAGTGGACAAATGGGTGCGCGCAATGCGGTAACCTGTGGCGCGATCGAGCACAAGATGGGTATCCACGCCTCGGTCACCTGCGTGATGAATTTCGACGGCGCGCAAGGCTGGCTGATCGGCGCACCAAACAAGGGCCTGAACGCGATGTTCACCCTGATGAACACTGCGCGCCTGGCCGTCGGCATCCAGGGGTTGGGCCTGATCGAACGCGCCTACCAGGGTGCGCTGGCCTACGCGCGCGAACGCCTGCAAGGGCGCGCGCTCGGCGGCGCGAAATTCCCGGACAAGCCCGCCGACCCGTTGATCGTGCATGCGGACATCCGCCGCATGCTGCTCACGCAAAAGGCGTTCGCCGAGGGTGGTCGCGCACTGGCCTATTACGCGGCCGGTCTGGTCGATCTGGTCGAGCGCGCGCCGGATGCCGCCGAGCGCCAGCGAGCGGAGGAGCTGCTCAGTTTCATCATTCCCATCGTCAAGGCGCTGCTCACCGAAACCGCGAACGAATGCACCTATCAGGCGATTCAAATCTTCGGGGGTCACGGCTATATCCACGAGACCGGCATGGAACAGATCGCGCGCGACGCGCGCATCACCACAATCTACGAAGGCACCACCGGCATTCAGGCGCTCGACCTGCTCGGGCGCAAGATCATGCAGCTCAAGGGCGCGGGACTCAAACACTTCCTCGAGGAAATCGGCGCGTTCTGCCAAGCCAACATCGGCACTGCCGGCGTGCAGGAATTCCTCGGTCCGCTCGCCACCCACGCCAAACAATGGGCCGACCTGACCCAGGAGGTCGGCAAGCGCGCCGCCGCCAATGCCGACGAGATCGGCGCCGCTGCTGTGGATTACCTGTTTTATTCCGGCTATATCGCGCTGGCGTATTTCTGGGCGCGCGTGGTGGCGGCAGCGGATGCGTCCGCACAAACGGACAGTTTCAAGCAGGCCAAGCGCGCGACCGCGCGCTTCTACTACGCACGCATCCTGCCGCGTACGCAAGCCCACGCTGCTGCCTTGCTCGCCGGCGCGGATTCGTTGCTGGCCATGCCGGACGCGCAGTTCGGCTGAGGTCGTGCTGAGGATTCAAAAAAGCGACTTCCTGCTTCAATATCCCAATGTCAGATTATTCACGGGTTCCCTAACGGGGCAGCAGCTGTACGCTATCGATCATCCACAACGGGCTGGCCGTTGCGCGATCGAACGTGAAACACAGATCGTGTGTACCGAGCCCTACGGGCAAGGCCACCTTCAACTGCGCCCAGCCGTTCACGTCGACCCGCCCCGCCAGCGGAATCGTGGCGAGCGCATCGCCACTGCACGAATCTTGGTATACGCGCAGTTCACCGCCAGGCGAAGTTGATTTGCGCAGCACGACCTTATCCGCGTCCTTCCACAACTGGAAGTTGAATGGCCGCTCGCCGGCGGCGACATCGATTCTTCGCACCACGTCAAGATCCACGCGCGGGTAAATCCAGCACGGATCGAAGATTTCCACGCGATAGACATCCTCGCCGCCATTTGCCGCCGGACCGGGCAAGCGCAACGGCAACCCAGCCCCTGGTTTGCACGATTGCAGCTCGTCGCTATTTCGACGCAGCAACGACAGCGCAGAGAGACTTCGCGTATACGCTGCGGCCAGCGCGCGGCCGTGATCGAAAACGGCGACGCGCAACGTGGTGGGCAATGGCAAGGTCAACGGCTGCGTGTAACGCGGCGAATCGGGCGTAGGCGCACTGCCGTTGAGCGTGTAACGGATCTCGCCGAAGTTTGCCTGGTTGCTTATCGTCACCCGCGCCGTATTCGGTTTTGTTCCCGTAACGGCGTGGATATCTGGCGCGAACGCGCTGTCGGCAAACTCAATGCCGAGCGTGCGGTAGCGCGCGAATTGTTCGGCTAGGCGCGACAGGAAACTTTTCCAATTGCGCCTTGCGGGCGGCGACCAAAGGACTTCGGCCAGTGCCGCAACGCGCGGAAACGCCGCGTGTTCAACGCGCTGCGGCGTATCCAGGTATTCAGTCCACAGATTCGCCTGCGCGCCGAGCATGTGTCGGGCTTGCGTGGCGTCGAGTCCTCGTGGAACCGGTTCGTAGGCGTATACGTCGGCCAACGTCACTGCATCCGGCCGCCCGGGTGGTTCATCGTGCAACGCGCTTTGCACGTGATCGAAGTACATGAGCGGTGATGGCGCCATCACCACGTCGTGGCCTTGGCGCGCGGCCGCCACGCCGCCAGCTTCTCCCTGCCACGACATCACGACTGCGCTTGGCGGCAGGCCGCCTTCGAGAATTTCGTCCCACCCGATCAGCCGGCGTCCGTGCGCGGCGAGGAACTTGCCGATACGCGCGGTGAAGTACCCCTGCAGGGCGGATTCGCTGCTGATGCCAAGTGCGCGCATGCGCCGTTGCACTTGTGCGGAGGCCCGCCACTGGTCCTTGGCTGCTTCGTCGCCGCCGATGTGGACGTACGGACCCGGGAACAGGTCCATCACCTCGGTCAGCACGTTTTCCAGGAATGTAAATGTGGAATCATTCACATTGTATAAATACGTATGCACGCCCCAGTCCGGCGAAACCGGCGGGTGCTTGCCGGTGACGCCGAGCTGTGGATACGCCGCGATCGCGGCCTGGGCATGACCGGGCATCTCGATTTCCGGCACGATCGTGATGTAGCGTGCCGCGGCGTAATGCACGATGTCGCGGATTTCCTCCTGCGTATAGAAGCCACCGTAGCGCGGCGCGCCACCACGCAGGGATGACGGCGTGCGCCAGGCGCCGACCGCAGTCAGTTCGGGATAGCGCTCAATCGGGATACGCCAGCCCTGATCGTCGGTCAGGTGCCAGTGCAGCACATCGAGCTTGAGCCGGGACATTGCGTCGAGCAGCTGCTTGATGAATTCCGGCGACTGGAAATGCCGCGCCGAATCCAGCATCAATCCGCGCCAGGCGAAACGTGGATAGTCGCGGACAGATACGCACGGCACGGCGAGCGTTGTCGTTCGCGCCAGGTCCTGGGTGAGCCATTGCCAGAGTGTGATGCTACCGTTGAACAGGCCGTGCGGGGTACGCGCGGCCAGGGTGATCCGTCGCGACCCCACGGTCAGCTCGTAGCCTTCATCAAGTCGGTCGCCAGGGATCAGCAGGCGCGGATCGAGGACGAAAACGATGTCATCGGAGTGATGGGCGGCATCGAACAGACGCACATCCAGATGCAGACCGCGCGTGCGTGCGAGCAGTTCGGCGAATTGACGCGCAACGCCGATTGCCTTGGCGTCGCTCGAGTGCACGATCAACGCCGCGCCTTCGTGCAGGATGAACGCGCCTGGGGTCGCATCCACGGCGACCGGCATGGGAATCAGCGACGGCGTTTTGTACCCGCTGTGCAGCGGCACAGATTGACAGGAGACCAGCAGCAAGGTCGCCAGCGCAAGCGTGCATGTGCGGAGATTGCGGCGAAAAATGCGGACGCGTACGGATGCATGCATGGCGAGCGATGGTCGGGCGGAGCGGCGAATCTGCAGTTTGCCAAAAAAAAGCGGGTCAGACTCGCCCCTGACCCGCAATCGGTTGGAGAGCCGATAACTGAAATCTAGAACTTGAAGTGCAGCGTCACCATGTACTGACGACCGAATTTGTAGCGTGCGATCGGCTCGTCCTTGCTGCCCAGATAGCCTAGATAGGTGGAATTGAGCAGGTTCAGTCCGTCCAGACTCAGCGAAAGGTGATCGGTGAAACGCCAAGCGACGTTGGCATCCAGTTCCTTGTAGCCATCGACCGTTTCCGCCGGCGCGCCGGCGACGTAGCCACCAGCCAGATAACTGCTGCGGTAGCCGTAGGTAATGCTGGACGACCAAGCGCCTTTGTCATAGTACGGCGAGATGTTGTAGCTGTTCTTGGAGTTGTACGGCAACGCGCCGCCGCTCTTGGTGGTGGCATCCGAATAGGTGTAGTTGGCACGGACGCCAAAGCCGGTGTCGCCGATCGGAGCCTGATAATTGATGGTGAATCCCTTCGCCGTCGCCTTGCCGCCGTTCTCCGGACGGGTGATGCTGTAGTCGCAGAAGCCCTGGCTGTCGCAATTGCCGCCAGTCAGGCCGGCGTACACCGCGGGATTAAGCACGATCAACGAGTTGTACAGGCGTTCGATGCCCACGCCCTGCACAATGTAGTTCAACACGTCCTTGTAGAACACGGATCCGGCGAGCACCGATTCCGGTGCGAAATACCACTCGAGCGACGCATTGAAGTTGTTCGACTTGTACGGATCCAGATTCGGATTGCCGCCGCCGCCGGTCAGCACCGAATCGTTGGTGAAGACGTACGGTGTCTCCTGATTGAACGGTGCCCATGCGATAACTTGCGAAGCTGCACCGCGCAAGACAACGTCCGGCGCCAGATCGTAGGCGATGTTGAACGACGGCAGCACGTTGTTGTGCGTGGTCGTCGTCGTGCCCCATATGCTGTCGGCGATATTCACGTTGTTGATCGTGTATGCGGACTCGTCGATCGAGGTGTGCACGAAACGCAGGCCGAAATTGCCGCGCACGCTGTCGTTGCCGAAATTCATCTGCGCGTACGCCGCATCGCCGTGCTGGGAAACCTGGAACTCGTTCTGGAACAGATACGGCAGGTACAGGAATTGCGGATTGAACAGGTTCGGGCTGGCCAGCACCCAATTGATTACGGTGGATCCGTCGACCGGCTGTACATGATTGACTGCCCCCGGCCAGAAACCGAGACTGGTCAACCCGGAAAGATCGGTCAAGCCGCCGGCGCCCACATTGGCGATGCTGCCGGCCTGTACGCCGCCGCTCCACACGTCATAGCTGTTCTGGCTCTCGGTATGCTTGGTGAAGCGCACGCCGAGCAGCAGTTCGTTGAAGAAGCCGCCCAGATCCTTGCTGAAATCGAACTGGGTATAGTTGTCGCGGGCCGCATACGGAATGTCCGCATAGTTGCCATTGAAGTAATAGCCGGACCAGTTCGCCGGGTTCTGGGCCGCGCTCGGATTGTCAAAATTGAAACCGTGGTTGATATCCCAAGTGTAACCACCGAAATATACCGGCTCGATGAACGCCTGCGTCAGGTCGTCGTGCGAGGTGCTGATACCGGTCTGGCCGCTCAGACGCCAGCCATCACCGCGATAGGCGACCTTCCAGTCGGCGCCACGGGTCTTGATTATTGCAGTGCGGGCGTTGTTGTCGAAGATCACCGCGCCCAGTCCCGGGCAGGTGGAGTCGGTGGACACATCACAGCTGTGACCACCACTGATCACACCGCCGGGTCCGGGTGTGAAACTGGTGACGCCCGCCATCGTGCCGCCGGTCCAGTGCCAGAACGGATACATCGACTGGTTGTAGTTGTCGAGGTTGTCGCGCATGTACAGCAGGCTGAGCGTGGAATCAATCCGGTCGGTCGGTTTCCACTGAATGTTGGCCAGTACGCTGTCGCGCTTTTCGGTCTGCTGGAAATTCGCGGCGTTGAGCTCGTCCGGCACCATGTCGGTTGCTTTAAGCGCGCCGGAAGCCACTTGCGCGGCGATCGCCGGATTGTTCGCGGCGTAATCGGAAACCGGGTGATAGCCGAAGATTTCCTCGCCCTGCCGATTGGTCAACTGTTCGTAGTGCTGGGCCGACACGTCGATGCCGAACGTGTGGTCGTCGGTCTTCCAGCTGTAGAAAGCCGAGGCGTCCGGTTTGCCGTCGGAAACCATGTCGTTGTAGTTGTAGCCGACCGAACCGCTGAAAATGCCGCTAGCTACGTCCAGCGGCTGGACCGTATGCATCAGGATGGTGCCGCCAAGACTGCCCTCGGGCAGGCGTGCTTCGGGGGTCTTGTAGATTTCCAGCGAACCGAGCACTTCCGGTGCCAGCAGCGAGAAATTGAAGCCACGGTTCGGCGAATCGCCATACTGCCAGATCGCCTGCGCCACCGGATGGCCATCGAGGAAGCTCAGGTTCAAACTCGGATCGGTACCGTCGATGCTCACGCGTTGGGTCGCGCCAAGCGCGCGGTCGATGGTCACGCCGGGAATCTGTGACAGTGCCTCGGCCACATTGGTGGCCGGGAACTTGCCGATGTCTTCGGCGGTGATTGCATCGATGATCGCGTCAGCGTCGCGTTTTTTCTGTAGTGATTTTTTCAGACTCTCGCGGATGCCAGTGATGACCACGGTGCCCAGTTCCTGGGCATTGGCATTACTGCTGCCGGCGTTCGAGTCGTTTTGGGCCAGCAGTGTCTGCGCCGCAGGTGCGGACGCCGGCGCGTCATTCGGGCCTGGCGACTGCGTGGTCGCATCCTGCGCTTGCGTCGCGGCGGCAAGTAACAGGCTGGCGAGAATGCTCGCTGTCAGGATTTTCTTGCGGTATTGCATGATGTTCTCCTCCGGGACTTGAGTGAGTCGAGTCGATTTGGTGATGCGTCGCTGCGTTCTATTTCGTGGTGCTTGGGCTTCGGTCTACGGTCTGGTTCAGCGAGAATGGGGCTGGTTTTCGAGGAACCAGCCGGCTGCGCCGAGCACACCAAGCTGGCCATGCTCGATCAGGTTCACTGGCACTCGCTCGAGCACGGCACGCATCGCGCCCTTGTTGCGGAAACGCTCGACGAAGTCGCTGCGCAACAGAAATTCACGAATTTGCGGCAAGATGCCGCCGGCCAGATACACCCCGCCCTGCGCGCCGTAGAGCATCACAAGATTGCCGACGACGCTGCCCAGCCAGCCACAGAACGTCTGCAGGGTTTCGCGTGCCAGCGCATCCGTGCCCGCCATCGCCGCATCGGCGATCTCGCGCGGCGACCGCTCCGAAACCTTCGCGCCGCGCAGACGGCCAATGGCGGCGTACAGATTGGCCAAGCCGGGTCCCGACAGGATCTGCTCCGTCGGCACATGTGATCGGTCGTCGGCAAGCAAGCCGCGCAGCACGTCAATTTCGAGCGCCGTGGAGGCGGTCAGCGCCGCCTGTCCGGCTTCGGTGGAAAGAATCACCGTTGATTGCGCACCGGAAATGCGCACGGCTGCACCCAAGCCAGTGCCGGGTCCGACTACCAGCACGGGTCCGGCAATCGCTCCTGTCGCGACGGCGACCGGCGTGACATCTTGCGTGGTCACGTAAGACGTTGCGAATGCGATCGCGGTGAAATCATTGACGACGCGCAAGTCCGCAAGCCCGAGGTCAGCGCGAATCCGGGTAAGTGACACCGGCCATGGCAAATTTGCGTTGATCACCGCATCGTCCAGCACATAGCCGGCACAGGCGATCGCACAGTGCGCGACCATCGTGCGATCCTGCTGCCCGCCAAGAAAATCCTCGAAGATGGCCGTGAGCGTCGGATAGTCCGCGCAGCGGTATTTGCGGTAACCGGCGACGGTCGGCACGCCGGCATCGCCGTGCACAACACCCAACCGCGCGTAGGTGCCGCCGATATCGGCGGCCAGCACAGCGCTGCCTTGCCCGCGTGGAAACAGCGTCGCGTCTCGTTGAACCGCTTGCGTCACACCCTCTCCCATTTCCCGCCAACCCACTGCGTGCCGTTCCGATTCGGCGCGAGTCTGATAATTCATGACAACGTTGTCAACAAATATTTGTATCCGTTTCTTGTGTGGTGCACTGCGCCATATACGACGCTGCACAATCGACGCATTTTTGTTGAATTCAAGCTATTTCTTTGGATTTTCTGGCATAAAAATGTCGCACCGCGGCATCCGCAAGTCGGCGTAGGGCAGATGAATTTTGCGTGGCGCAGCGCGCGAATATTTGCTGGATTCGCAAAAAAATGACAACGTTGTGCCACAATCTCCCAGAACGCGGCACGAACCGCGCGCCGTTGCAGCATCCGTTCGTCAGCACAGGACAAGCCATGAACGCCGTTGATCCAGCCTCCGCCGCGCCAGCGCGCAACTTCGCCGCCATCGTCTCCATCGGAATCCTGTTTTTCATTTTCGGTTTCGTCACCTGGCTCAACGGCCCGCTGATCACGTTCGTCAAGCTCGCATTCAATCTGGACGACATCAATGCGTTCCTGGTGCCGATGGCGTTCTATCTTTCGTATTTCTTCCTCGCCTTGCCCTCATCGTGGATACTCGCGCGCACCGGCATGAAGCGCGGCATGGCGCTGGGCCTGTTCGTGATGGCGATTGGCGCCGCGGTGTTCGGCCAGTTCGCGACCCTGCGCATCTATCCGGGCGCGCTGACCGGCCTGTTCGTGATCGGCGCCGGCCTGTCACTGCTGCAAACCGCAGCCAATCCATACGTCAGCATCCTCGGCCCGATCGACAGCGCGGCGCAGCGCATCGCGGTGATGGGCATCTGTAACAAATTCGCCGGCATCTTGGCGCCATTGGTGCTGGGTGCATTGGTGCTCAACGGCATCGGCGATCTTGCCGGCAAGATAGCTCAGGCCGATTCCGCGGCTAGGCAGACGCTACTGAACGAATTCGCGGCCAAGATCCATTTGCCCTACATGATCATGGCGGCGCTGCTGGCGGTGCTCGCTGTGTGGGTGTTGCGTTCGGCGTTGCCCGAAATCGAAGCCAGCCGGGTCAACGCGTCGGCTGGCGGCGACATGCATGACCGCCGCGGCATCTTCGGCTTTCCGCATTTGTGGCTGGGCGTGTTGTGTCTGTTCCTTTACGTCGGCGTCGAGGTCATGGCCGGCGATGCCATCGGCACCTATGGCCAAGGCTTCCATCTGCCGCTCGACGAAACCAAGTTCTTCACCGCGTTCACGTTGACTGCGATGCTGCTTGGCTATCTTGTCGGACTGCTCGCGATTCCGAAGTTCATTTCGCAGGAACGTTACCTTGCTGTGTCGGCCGTGCTGGGCGTGGCATTAAGCGTCGCCGCCTACGTCTGTCACGGATATGTCTCGGTCGGCTTCGTCGCCGCACTCGGCTTCGCCAACGCGATGATGTGGCCCGCGATATTTCCGCTCGCCATCCGCGGCCTCGGCCGTTACACGGAGCTGGGCTCGGCATTCCTGATCATGGGCATTGCCGGCGGCGCCGTCATCCCGCAGTTGTTTGCGCACCTGAAAGTACAGTACGATTTTCAGGCTGTGTTCTGCGCGTTGATGGTGCCTTGCTATCTGTACATTCTTTACTACGCGCTGCACGGCTGTAGCGTCGGCATTGCGCCGCGACGCCATATCGCTGCCGCCACCCCGTAATCGCCGCTGGCGTGCGGACCCGATTGCCCGCAGAATGCGTTGGCGCCGGAGCAATGGGCCGCTGGAAGGGAAGGATGCGCAAACCCACTATCAAAGATGTCGCCAGACGCTCGCGCGTATCCCTGAAAACCGTCTCGCGCGTCATCAACAACGAGCCGGGCGTGCTCGAACGCACGCGCGCGAAGGTGCAGCGCGCGGTGGCCGAGCTCGATTACCAGCCGGACCAGTCCGCGCGCAGCTTGCGCAGCGCCAAGTCGTACGCGCTCGGTCTGGTCTACGACAATCCGAACCCGTACTACGTGATCAGCTTGCAAAGCGGCGTGTTGTCGGTGTGCCGCGAAACCGGCTACGGCCTGCAGATCCACCCATGCAACTCCACCTCGCCACGCCTGGCCGACGAACTGGCCATGCTGGTGCGCAACGCGCGCCTGGCAGGGCTCGTGCTCGCGCCACCGATGTCCGAGCGACACGAGCTGATTGAACACCTGGCCGCGAACAAGATCTCGTTCGTGCGCATCATTTCCGCGGCCGCAGATCCCTGCGACGGCTACCCGTGCGTGTTCGTGGACGACCGCGATGCGGCCTACGACATCACCGAACATTTGATCCAGCTCGGCCATACGCGCATCGGTTTCCTGTGGGGCGGCGAATCGCACCGCTCCAGCCCGGAACGCTTCAAAGGCTATGAGTCAGCGCTCAGGGACTATGCGATCCCGCTCGACAAGAAACTGATCGTGCCAGGCGATTATTCCTTCGACGACGGCTTTCGTGGTGCGCGCAAGTTGTTCGCGCTAAAGGACCGGCCCACTGCGATTTTTGGCTCGAACGACGAGATCGCCGCAGGCGTACTCGCCGCAGCCAAGGCCGGCGGCATGGACGTGCCGTGGGACTTGTCCATCGCCGGTTTCGAGGACAGCCCGTTCTCCAAGCAATCCTGGCCGGCGCTGACCACGGCCAAGCAAGCCACCGAGGAAATCGCGCGCCACGCGACCTTGCTGCTGCTCGCCACACTCGAACAAAGCGATGACGCGCCGCACGGCAACAAGGGCTTCAGTCCGCAACTGGTGATCCGCGATTCGACCGCGCGCGCTCGCGTTCCGCCTGTCTGAAAATCAGTGCCGCGGCAAGGCTGCCGCGGCGCGCGCCAGCGCTGCAATCGCCGGCCAGTCGGCAGCACGCATCAGCGTATCCGGCGTCAGCCACGAACCGCCGACGCAGACGACGTTGGGCAGACGCAGGTACTCCGGAGCATTGCCGGCGTGGATGCCTCCGGTCGGACAGAATCCGATGTGCTGCAAAGGGCCGGCAAGGGCGCGTAGATATTCCACCCCGCCCGCCGCTGCCGCCGGAAAGAATTTCTGCAACCGATAGCCACGCTCGGCCAGCAATATCGCCTCGCTTGCCGTGGCCGCTCCCGGCAGCAATGGCAACGCGGACATTTCCGCCGCATCGAGCATCGCCGGCGTCGCTCCCGGCGACACGGCGAACCTGGCACCTGCCGCCGTCGCGGCGTCGAGATCGGTGGTGCTCAGCACCGTACCCGCCCCGACCGCCGCTTGTGGCAGCGCCTCGGCGATGGCGCGGATCGCCGCGAGCGCGGCCGGCGTGCGCAGCGTGATTTCGATGGCGCCGATAGCGCCGTCGAGCAAGGCGCGCGCCAGTGGCACGGCAGCGTCAACATCGTTGATCACGACGACTGCCACGACTGGTGCGAGGCGAAGAATCGCCCGCAGACGCTCTTGCTTGTGCGGCATGGATGCACTCATGCGGCATCTCCGAAAAAACTTGCGCCGGCATCGGCGGGACCGGCTGCGGCGCGGAACCGCGCGAACAACTCGCGCCCGAATCCGCTCTGGTGACCGCCCAGGCTGGCCGGTGCAGATTTGCGCGCGGCAAGCACCGGTGCATCGACCTTCAATGCCAGCACTCCCGCCGCCGCGTCGATGCGAATTGTATCGCCGTTGCGGATCTTGCCGATCGCACCGTCCGCTGCCGCCTCCGGCGTGACGTGGATCGCCGCCGGCACGCGCCCGGACGCTCCCGACATGCGTCCGTCGGTGACCAGGGCGACACGGTAGCCACGATTCTGCAGGACGCCCAGCAACGGAGTGAGCTTGTGCAACTCGGGCATGCCGTTCGCGCGCGGCCCCTGGAAACGCACCACGGCGACGAAATCGCGATCGAGTTCGCCGCGCTCAAACGCGGCGCGAACCTGGTCCTGATCGTCGAACACCAGCGCCGGCGCCTCCACAATCCAGCGATCCTCCGGCACTGCCGAGACCTTGATCGTCGCGCGGCCGAGATTGCCGTCGAGAATACGCAGACCGCCGTCGGCACGGAACGGTTCGCGCACGCTGCGCAACACCGACGCATCGCGGCTCGCCGCCGGCGCGGGAATCCGCTCCACGATGCCGCCTGCAGCAAGCCGCGTTTCGCTGCGATAGGCGCCCAGTCCGCTGCCGTTGACGGTACGGATATCCTCGTGCAGCAGGCCGGCATCGAGCAATTGCCCGATCAGGAAACCCATGCCCCCGGCGGCGTGGAATTGATTGACGTCGGCGCTGCCGTTCGGATACACACGGGCGAGCAACGGCACCGCGAGCGAGAGCGCATCGAAATCATCCCAGCGCAAGTCGATGCCCGCCGCGCGTGCGATGGCGACCAGATGCAGCAGGTGATTCGTCGACCCACCAGTTGCATGCAGGCCGACGACACCGTTGACGATCGCGCGCTCGTCGATCACGCGGCCGACCGGCAGGTAGTTCTCGCCCAGCGCGGTGATCGCAGCGGCGCGGCCCACTGCCTCGACCGTGAGCGCCGTGCGCAGCGGCGTATCCGGATTCACGAAACTTGCACCGGGCAAATGCAAGCCCATGATCTCCATCAGCATCTGGTTCGAATTTGCGGTGCCGTAGAACGTGCAGGTGCCGGGCGCGTGGTAGGCGCGCGCCTCGGCATCGAGCAATTCGGCACGGCCTATTTTCCCCTCGGCGTAAAGCTGACGGATTCTGGATTTTTCCTCGTTGCCCAGACCGCTCGGCATCGGTCCGCCCGGCACGAATACCGCAGGCAGGTGGCCGAACGTAAGCGCCGCGATCAGAAGACCGGGCACGATTTTGTCGCAAATGCCCAGGAACAACGCGGCGTCGTACATGTCATGCGACAGCGCTACCGCTGCCGACAACGCGATCACATCGCGCGAGAACAGCGACAGTTCCATGCCCGCGCGGCCTTGCGTCACACCGTCGCACATCGCCGGCACGCCGCCGGCAACTTGCGCGGTCGCGCCCACAGCGCGCGCCGCTGCGCGAATCAGTGCCGGATACGGCTCGTAGGGCTGATGTGCCGAAAGCATATCGTTATAGGCGGTGACGATGGCGATGTTCGGAGTCGCCACGCCGCGCAGCGCCGCCTTGTCTGTGGCGTTGCAGGCCGCGAAACCGTGTGCCAGGTTGCTGCACGAGAGATGGCCGCGATGCGGCCCCCTACCGCTCGCTACATCGATTTTTTCCAAGTAACGCGTGCGCGATTCGCGGCTGCGTTCGGCGATGCGCCGGGTAACTTGTGCGACGACAGGATTCAGCGGCATGACGGCATTCCTCGCGACATAGGCATTACGGACACCAGTAGATTTGCGGCGCGACCGCGGCGTTCGCCAGTACGGCGCGCACCGGAGCCTGCGCGAACGGTGCCTCCCCACGCAGCGCGGCGTCAAGTGTGTGCCGCTTACGGGCGCCCTCGATGAGCACGAACAGCGCGCGCGTATCGACGAGCGCCGACAGCGTGAGTGTGATGCGTGGCTCGCTCGCGCTCGGCGAACGCATCGGTACGAACGCAACAGCCGCATCGGTGCGCAACGCGGCGGCGATGTTGTCGCCATCGGCGAACAAGGATGCGCAATGTCCGTCCGCGCCCATGCCGATTACGACCGCGTCGAACGGCATACGCAGCGTCGCCGCGAGGCCGGCCGAATCAACTTCTCCGTTGTGTGCCTCGGCCGGCGGCACGAACCGCGCCGGGGCACGTTCGAGCAGGGCTTCGCGCAGCAGACGTGTGTTCGCACGCGGATCGTCCGCTGGCACTTGGCGTTCATCCGTCAAGGTCACGGTCACCCGCGGCCAGTCCAGCGTCAGTCGTGACAGCGCGGTAAGAAATTTTCGCGGCGTCGCGCCACCCGGCACCGCGAGAGCGGCGGTGCTGCGTTCGCTGAGCGCCTTGCGCAAATCCGCGCCGACCGCACCGGCCAGCGCCAACGCCAGTGTGTCAGCATCAGCAAAGACTTGTTCGACCGGCGCTACGCTCACGATTCCGCATCCTCGTGCCAGGTACGGCCATCGCGTTCGATCAAGGCCACTGCTGCGCTCGGCCCCCAACTGCCGGCCGCGTAGGGTTTGGGTGCGTCGTCACTAGCCGACCAGGCATCCAGGATCGGGTCGATCCACTGCCAGGCGGCTTCCACTTCATCGCGGCGCATGAACAAAGTGGGATTGCCGCGGACCACGTCCATCAGCAGGCGCTCGTAGGCGTCGGCATGGCGCATGCCGAACGCCTGCGCGAAGCTCATGTCCAGCGGCACGCTGCGCAGGCGCAAACCGCCAGGACCGGGATACTTGAGCATGAGCCAAAGCTTCACACCCTCGTCCGGTTGCAGTCGCAACACCAGCTTGTTCGGCGCGATCGCTCCGGCATTGGCGGCGAAGATCGAATGCGGGATCGAACGGAAAGCAACGACAATCTCGGACACGCGCTGCGCCAGGCGCTTGCCAGTGCGCAGGTAGAACGGCACGCCAGACCAGCGCCAGTTCGCAACTTCGGCCTTGAGCGCGACGAAGGTTTCGGTGTGCGCATGACCGCCGCCATTTTCCGTGTCGTAACCGATCACCGGTGCGGCGGCGATCGCACCGGCGCGGTATTGTCCGCGCACGGTCAGACGTGCGACGTCGGCGCCGATCGGACGTAGTGCGTGCAGGACCTTCAGCTTTTCGTCGCGCACCGCATCTGGGTCCAGCGAGACCGGCGGCTCCATCGCTACCATGCACAGCAATTGCAGCAAATGGTTCTGCACCATGTCGCGCAACGCGCCGGCGGCCGAGTAGAACGCGCCGCGCTGCTCGACGCCGATGGTTTCAGCCACGGTGATCTGCACGTGGTCGATGTGCTCGGCGCGCCATAACGGCTCGAACAATGCATTGCCGAAACGCAGTGCGAGCAAATTCTGCACCGTCTCCTTGCCAAGATAGTGATCGATGCGAAACGTCTGCTGCTCGGCAAAGCTGCGACCGACCGCTTCGTTGATCGCCGCAGCGCTACGCAAGTCCCGCCCGATCGGTTTTTCCACTACTACACGCACCTTGCCCGCGGTCAGCCCAAGCGCACGCAGACGCTCGCAGATGGGTACGAAGACGTCGGCCGCGGTGGCCAGATAAAACACGCGCACACGCGCCGTGAAGCCGCGTAAATCGTCCGCGAAGGCATCCCAACCCGTGTCCTTGGTCGCATCGAGCGCGCGATAAGCCAGCAACGGCAGGAACCGATCCAGCGTTGCAGCTTCAACGCCTGCGCTATCGGCAAGTACCGTGCGCACGTGCTGGCGGTACTCGCCGTCGGTCATGTGATCGCGCGCAACCCCGATGATGCGGCAACCCGCGCAGATCTGACCGTCGGCGCAGCGGTGCAGCAGTGCCGGCAGCAGCTTGCGCAAGGCCAGATCACCAGTGCCGCCGAAGATCACCAGATCGAAATCTTCCACGGACGGGCTTGCACCCATGCGTCACCTCATCAAATGGACGGAACTCTAGTAAGGTACCACTTACATACCACCTAGCGCAAATTTTCGATCCTCTACGCATATTTGTCGATTCTGGTCTGTAAGTGGTATGCTAGGCGTATGGCATCCGACCTGCTCGCCCAATTCCGCCGGCTCGGCCGGCACGGCGACGCGCGCGCATTGAGCTACATGCGCCTGCGCCAGGCCCTGCTCGCCACGCTCGAAAGCGGCGGTCTGCAACCGGGTCAGGCGCTGCCGGGTGAGCGCGAACTGGCACGCCGGCTCGCGCTGTCGCGCGTGACTGTGCGCAAGGCCATCGCCGGACTGGTCGATGATGGCGTGCTGACCCAGCGCCATGGCGCCGGCACCTTTGTCGCTGAGCGCATCGTCAAATCGTTTTCGCGTCTGACCGGATTCACCGACGACCTGCGCGCGCGCGGCCTGAAGCCACGCGTGCGCTTCCTCGACCGTCACGTCGGCGTGGTGACGCCTGCCGAGGCGCTCGCGCTGCACCTGTCGCCCGGTGCGCGCGTGGTGCGCCTGCGCCGTCTGCGCTATGCAGGCAACACGCCGCTGGCGCTGGAAGACACCAGCGTGCCGCAAGCGGTGCTGTCCGATCCGAAAGCGGTCAAGCAGTCACTGTACGACGCGCTCGAGCGCCTGGGTTGCCGACCAGTGCGCGCGCTGCAGCGCCTGCGCGCGGCTGCACTCGATGCAGGCCAGGCGGCGTTGCTTGAAATGCCGGTCGGAAGTCCGGTCCTGGCGATCGAGCGCCGCGCGTTCCTTGGCGATGGTCGGGTGGTCGAATTCACCACCTCCATCTATCGCGGCGATGCCTACGATTTCGTCGCAGAGTTGCACGCAGATACCGCAGCATGAACTCCGTTCCAGCTACTCTCATGGCCAGCGAAGCGCGCGAATCGCACGCAGCGGTCGCGCACCAGCTTGCCGCTAACGACGCCGCGATCACGCGCCTGGCGGCATCACTGCGCGCGCAACCGCCGCGTTTCATCGTCACCGGCGCACGCGGCAGTTCCGACCACGCTGCAACGTTCGCCAAGTACGTTTTCGAGACGCAGATTGGCTTGATCACCGCCTCGGCATCGCCATCGATCAGTTCGGTCTACGCCGCCCCGCAGCACCTGGAAGGGGCGTTGTTTCTGGCCATATCGCAATCCGGCAGGAGTCCGGATTTGGTGCACCAGGCGCAAACCGCACGCCGTGCCGGTGCCCGCGTCGTAGCTTTGGTGAATCACGCCGATTCGCCGCTGGCCACAGTGGCCGAATGCGTGATTCCGTTGCATGCTGGTGCGGAAATCAGCGTCGCCGCCACAAAAAGTTATATTTGTACACTCACGGCTGTGTTGCATCTGGCCGCGCGCTGGCGCGAGGATGCGGCCCTGCTGGACGCCCTGTTCGCGATGCCTGAAGGGTTGTGCCTGAGCTGGGACCTGGACTGGTCGCCGCTGGTCGACGGGCTGGTTGGAGCGCGCAATCTGTTCGTGATCGGGCGCGGTTTCGGATTCGGCGCGGCGCTGGAAGCCGCACTCAAGTTCAAGGAAACCTGTGCGCTGCACGCTGAGGCGTTCAGTTCCGCCGAAGTCCGCCACGGCCCGATGGCCTTGGTGGGCGAGGATTTCCCCGTGCTGTTCTTCTGCCAGCCCGACGATACGCGCGACGGCACGCTGGCGCTCGCACGCGAGTTTCGTGAGCGCGGCGCGCACGTACTTGTGGCCGCGCCCGGCGCAGACGCCGATCCGCTACCGGTGCGCGAATCTGCGCATCCGGCGTGCACGCCGCTGCTGGCGATCCAGAGTTTCTACCGCGCAGCCAGTGCGCTGGCCTTGCGCCGAGGCCTCGATCCCGACGTGCCGCCGCATTTGCGCAAGGTGACAGAGACGATCTGATGCTGACCGCATTGGCCAATGCAAGAACGCTCGCTGACACCGGCTTCGTCGACGACGCGGTGGTACTGATCGACGGGTCGCGCATCGTCGCTGTTGTCGCGCCGTCCGATCCGCGCGTGCTCACGGCACATATCCACGACCTGAGCGGCTGCATGCTCGCTCCCGGCTTCATCGATTGTCAGGTCAACGGCGGTGGCGGCGTCTTGTTCAATGATGCGCCTAGCGTCGACGGAATCCGCCGCATCGCCACTGCGCATCGCCGTTTCGGCACCACGGGCCTGTTGCCCACCTTGATCAGCGACAATGCAGGCGCCATGCGCACAGCGATTGACGCAGTGCGCGAAGCCATTCGGCTTCAGGTGCCTGGCGTTCTCGGCATCCATCTGGAAGGTCCGTTTCTCGCCCCGCAGCGCCAGGGCATTCACGATGCAAGCAAGTTCCGGGCGCCAACCGACGACGATATCGACTTGATCGCCGCGCGTGACGCGGGCAGGATTCTAATAACCGTCGCGCCTGAGAAAGTCGCGCCGCAAACCCTGCGCGCGCTGGCTGCGCGCGGCGTGATTCTGGCCGCCGGCCACAGCGCGGCGACCTATGCACAAACCCGTGCGGCTCTGGCTGCCGGCGTGCGCGGATTTACCCATTTGTACAACGCGATGTCGCCGCTCGGCAGTCGCGAGCCGGGCGTGGTCGGTGCGGCACTTGAGGACTCTGCGAGCTGGTGCGGCATCATTGCCGACGGCCACCACGTGCATGCCGCTGCGCTGCGTATCGCACTCGCTGCCAAACCGCGCGGCAAGGTGTTCCTGGTTACCGATGCTATGCCGCCAGTCGGATCGGATAGCAATCATTTCACGCTCAACGGCGAAAGCATCACGTGCCGCGACGGAAAATGCACGAACTCCGATGGCGTGCTCGCCGGCTCCGCCTTGGACATGGCCAGCGCCGTGCGCAACACCGTTGCCCTGCTCGGTGTGCCGGCAGAAGAAGCCCTGCGCATGGCTTCGCAGTACCCCGCGGCGTTTCTCGGCATGGAACAAAACCGCGGCCGCATTGCGCCCGGCTACGTGGCCGATCTCGTCGCACTCGACGAGAACCTCAGCGTCCGGCATACCTGGATCGGCGGCGCGCGCGATTAACCCATCGCGCGGGCTCCGGATTGGTGGGCCGTGATGGGATCGAACCATCGACCAATAGATTAAAAGTTTGTTTGAAAAACAATAAGTTGCGGATATTCAAGCAAAGTGTAACGGAGCATAGCGCGGTGGAAAATAGTATTGGATCAGTAGCTTATCGTAGTTGAAGCGAGACACTTAAAACTGCGCGTTGTACCGCTACTGTACCGCAAATGTAGTATACCTTTATATTTGTATATACGTGTTTGACCATGTCTACGCGCACTCGCGTGGTCTCAAGCAAATTGGCTCACAGCACTTTCCAAGTTTGTCCACTGTCCATTCGTATCCATCCCGCTACGCTGTACTCCAGCTCAATCGGAGCTGATACGGTGAGATACGGAATGCGCGTTGAAATCGAACCGCTGGCGAACGGCGCGTACAAGGCAATCGGGTATGGCTTGGCTCAGAGTGGCTACCGCTTCGCCATTTGGGAAGTCATTGACGTAGAGGTGCAGTTTCGTCCAGGCAAGCACGGCGGCTGTCACTACCAAATGAGCGGCTACCTCTGCGGAGGGCGGGTGATCAAGGGAACGAGTCCTTTGAGCCCAAAAGAACTGGCCGAAAGCTACCAGGGTTGGTTCGACGAAAATTTGGCCACAAACCGTCAATGCTGAGCACGTGATGCGAAGGCAGCGATGGCTTTGGCATCTGCTGCCTCCGCAATCTCCATTCCTTGCTCGCGAAGATCAGCAACGATCTCGTCAGCTGCGCGACGAATCGCGAGATTTCTTTCCGGCAGGCCGACCGCAAACATCATCTCGTCAGGCA
>JBOHYL010000085.1:0-17242 GCA_050737915.1 Rudaea sp. | reverse complement strand
AAGAACCAGCGCACGATCTACTCGCGCGAGCAGGTATTCGGCGGCAAGCAGCTCACCGACGAGGTGATGCGCCGCTACGGTCGTGCCTACGAGGAGGCCGGTCTCGCCAAGCGCCAGGGCGGTTTGCCGGAATCCTACGAAATCGAAGTGCTCGAACCGTTCAAGGAAGCGATGGTGCAGCAGGTCAGTCGTCTGTTGCAGTTCTTCTTTGCCGGCAGCGAGTACAACAAAGTCGATCAGATCGTGCTCGCCGGCGGCTGCGCCTCGATTGCCGGTGTCGCGGAAATGGTCGAAGAGCAACTGGGCGTGCCCTGCGTGGTCGCCAATCCGCTCGCCAACATGTCGCTGTCGTCGCGCGTGCAGGCCCAGACGCTGGCCCAGGATGCGCCCGCGCTGATGATTGCCTGCGGGCTCGCGCTGAGGAGTTTCGACTGATGGCCAAGATCAATTTATTGCCTTGGCGCGACGAGCTGCGCAAGCAGCGCCAGCGCGAGTTTTACGTCATGCTGGCGGGCGCCGCCATCGCCGCAGTGCTCGTGGTATTCCTGTGGTGGTACTGGATGGGCATGCGCCTGGACAATCAGGATTCGCGCAACGCCTACATGAAGGATCAGATTCACCAGCTCGACGGCAAGCTTGCCGAAATCAAGGAGCTGGAAGCGACCAAATCCAAACTGCTCGCGCGCAAGGAAATCATCGAGAAACTTCAGGCCAGTCGTTCGCAGATGGTGCATTTGTTCGACGAACTGGTGAAAACGATTCCGGATGGCGTGCGCCTGGCGACGGTGAAGCAGAACGGAGAGACGCTCACGCTCGACGGTCTGGCCCAGTCCAATGCCAGCGTGGCCACCTATATGCGCAATCTGGATGCGTCGCCGTGGTTGACGCATTCCGATTTGGTCAAGACCGAAGCCAAGAAAAATGACAAGCGTGATCGTTTCGATTTCGGCTTGACGGTGAAGCTGAGCAACCCTGACGACAAGGCCAAGGAACAGGCCAAGGCCGCCGCGGCCGCAGCTGCGTATGGCGCTGCCAGATCCGCAGCGGGCCCGCATCCGCCAGCGCCAGCTGCCAAGGCGACGCCGGACGGCAAGGGAGCCAAGCCATGAAGATGTCGGATTTCCGCAATCTGGATTTCAACAACATCGGCGGCTGGGCGCAGAGCGTCAAGCTGACATTCTGCATCCTGTTGTTCGCGCTGTTGCTGCTGGGCGGCTGGTGGCTCTGGATCAGCGATCAGCAGGACACATTGCAGCAAAAGCAGGGCCAGGAAACCCAGCTCAAGAAAGAGTTCATCGAAAAACAAGCCAAGGTAGTCAATCTCGAAGCGCTCAAGCAGCAGCTCGATGAAATGCGTGACATGCTGCGTCAACTGTTGCGCCAGTTGCCGAGCAAGACGGAAATGCCCGAGTTGCTGGTTGATATTTCGCAAACGGCCTTGTCCGCGGGTTTGCAGACCCAGTTGTTCAAGCCAGGTCCGGAAACCGTCAAGGACGGCTTCTACGCCGAGAAACCCATTCAATTGCGCATGCTGGGCACCTATCACCAGTTCGGCGCCTTCATCAGTGGCGTGGCCGCTTTGCCACGAGTGGTAATCCTGACCATGCACGACGTATCGCTCAAGCCCATCGCGAGCGCTCCTGGCGAGCTGTCGCTGGAAGGTACGGTCAAGACCTATCGTTATGTCGAAGACGACGAAAACGGCGGCGGCAGTGTCAAGAAACCGGCCAAAAAGGGAGGAAAGTGAACATGCATGGCGTTCACATCCCCAACCTGGCGCGCGCGGCAATGCTCGCCGCGGCGCTGGCTTTGCTTGCCGGCTGCACCGCAGGCATGAGCGATTTGCAGCAGTGGGTGGCGCAGGAAAAGGCCAAGAAAGGCCCGCCGGTGCAACCCTTGCCGGTGCTCAAGACATTCGAGACGTTCGTATATCAGGATCAGGACAAGCGCGATCCGTTTGGTCCGAGCCTGGAAGAACAACGCGAAGCGCAAGCCGGGGCGAACGGCCCGGTGCCGGACAAGCATCCCAAGGAACAGCTGGAAAACTATCCGCTGGACAGCCTGAAGATGGTCGGCACCATCGGCACCGGCAAGACCATGGAAGGCTTGATCAAGGATCCGGACAGTGTGATCCATCGTGTGCATATAAACAATTACATGGGCCAGAATTACGGCAAGATTCTTGATGTTGCCGAGGACCATATTGATCTCGTGGAGCTGATCCCTAACGGGAGCGGCGGTTGGATGAAGCGCCAGGCGTCGATCGCACTGGGCGAGAAATAGACGACCCATTGGGGGTAACTAGAGATGACCATGACAGTTGCTGACTTCCAGGGACGTACGTCCAGACCCGACACCGGCGCGCGCAAACACCGCGGCCTTGCATGGATGCTCATGCTGCTCGGGTGCGTTCTGGCGACGAACGTGCTGGCCCAGAACACATTGCAGGACATCAGCTACACGCCGCTGTCCGGCGACAAGGTGCAGATCACCATGCAATTTGCCGCGCCGGTTGGCGAGCCGCGCATCTTCACCACGCAAAATCCCGCACGCATCGCGGTCGACATGGCCGATACGCACGATGCCATGACCCGCCGCCGCATCGACATCAACGTCGGCGCCACGCAGGCGGTCAGCGCGGTCGAGGCCGCCGGGCGCACGCGCGTGGTCGTGGATCTGTTCCACAACGCCGGCTACGAGACCCGCACGGAAGGCAACAACTTCATCCTCACCGTCAACAACGGCAATTCCGGCGCCTCCGCCTCGGCCACGGCGGCGGCGGTAGCGGCCACGGATCAGACCAAGGCGGCCGCTGCGCAAGGCATGGAAATCAGCAATATCGATTTCCGCCGCGGCGAGCACGGCGAAGGTCGCGTCATCGTTACTTTCAATCATCAGGGTGCCGGCGTCGACCTGCAGCGCCTCGGCAACAAGATCGAAGTGAACATGTACAACGTAAAACTGCCCACGCAGCTGGCGCAGCGTCTGGACGTGCTCGACTTCGCCACGCCGGTCAAGTCCATCGAGACGCGCCGCAAGGGTGGCGGTGCGGAAATGGAAATCGCCGCGGGTGGCGCGTTCGAGCAACTCGCGTACCAGTCGGGCGACGAGTACATCATTGAGGTATCGCCGAAGAAGGAAGAGGCGAAGGCCGACCCGAATGCGCCACCGGTATATACCGGCAACCGCGTCACCTTCAACTTCCAGGACATTCCCACGCGCTCGGTGCTGCAGTTGATCGCTGACGTATCCGATCTCAACATCGTGGTTTCCGACACGGTCAGCGGCAACGTCACACTGCGCCTGATCAACGTGCCGTGGGATCAGGCGTTGGATCTGGTGCTGCAAGCCAAGGGCCTCGACAAGCGCCAGAATGGCAACGTGATCTGGATCGCGCCGCAGCACGAGATTGCCGCGCGCGAACAGGCGATTGCGGCAGCCAAGCAGAAATTGCAGGAAGTGCAGCAAACCGTCACGGTCTACATCCCGATCAGTTACGGGCGCGCCGCCGATATTGCCGGTCTGCTCAAGCTGAAGTCCGGCGCAGCTGGTGGGCACGGCAGCGGATTCCTGTCCGCGCGCGGTCAGGTCAGTTTCGATCAGCGCACCAATACGCTGCTGGTCGTGGATACGCCCGACAAGGTCGAGGAAATCCGCAAGCTCGTAGCGCAACTCGACAAGCCGGTGCAACAGGTGCTGATCGAATCTCGTGTGGTGGTGGCCACCGACAATTTCGCCCGCGAATTGGGTGCCAAGTTCGGCATCAGCGGCGGCTACCAAACCGGCAATACCATCGTGTCGACATCCGGCTCACTGGCTGCGGCCGATCAGATGGCGAATATCGCCTTGCAAAACCGCGTAGCTGGTTTTGGTGGCCTGCCCATTTCGGCGCCCGGTAGCGTTGGCGGTGGAATCGCAGTGCCGAACATCGGCAATCGTCTGAATGTGAATCTGCCTGCCAGCTCGTCGTCCGGCAGCTTCGGCTTGGCAATTCTCGGTGCCGATTATCTGCTCGATCTGGAATTGTCCGCAGCGCAGACCGAAGGTCGCAGCGAGCTGATCTCCAGTCCCCGTGTGATCACCGCCAACCAGCAGGAAGCCGATATCAAGCAAGGCCAGGAAATCGGTTATGTCACGTTTACCGGCGGCACGTCCGGCGGTGGCGCGGCCACGGCGACGGTGCAATTCAAGGAAGCGGTGCTGGAATTGAAGGTCACCCCGACCATTACCGCGGACAACCGCGTGTACCTCACGCTCGATGTGAAGAAAGATGCGATCAACTCCCTCGTGCCCAACCCCGGTGGCGGCTTCGTGCCGCAGCTGGACAAGCGTGAGATCACCACCTCGGTACTGGTGGATAACGGTCAGACCGTGGTGCTCGGTGGTGTTTACGAATTCGACAAGTCCACCGACATCAACAAGGTGCCGTTCCTGGGTGATGTGCCCGGCATCGGCGCGCTGTTCCGCGACACCAAGAAGAAAGACAGCAAGGCGGAGTTGCTGATCTTCGTGACCCCGCGCATCCTCAACGAAAGCCTCAAATGATCGGCGCAGACCACAGCATTGGCAGCGATGACAGTTGCCGGAGAAAACCGTACATGAAATCGCGAGCCCGGAGATTCGATATGAAAGCCCTTTGCAAACTCTTCGTACTACTGCTCGCGAGCTTCGCTCTGGCGAGCTGCGGTGGCGGTGGCGGCGGTGGCAGCAATTCGGCCTTCGGCGGTGGCCCGGCGTTAACGGTCACAGTCACTGCATCGCCGTCTTCGATCACGACCAATTCATTCACGACCATCACGATATCGGTGAAGAATCCGGATGGCTCGGCAGCCGCAAACGGTACCGTGGTTGGGGTCAGTCTGACGCCATCCACGATCGGATCGCTGAGCGTGGGAACCACGTCCGGTGGGTCCGTCAGCACGACCTTGACCAGCGGCACCGCCAGTGTTGTGTTCAACAGCAGCAACCAGACCGGCACCGCCCAGATTGCGGCATCGGTTGCCGGTGGCAATACCACGAATACCGGCTCCGTCAACGTAAATATATCCGCCGGCAACGGCCAGGATCCGCGGCTGCAACTCACCGCCTCTGCGACCACGCTGCCCTTGAATCCCTACGCGGCGGAAGCCGAAACGTTTCCCTTCCCCAGCAATTATCTCGGCTCGCCCTGGATTTCGGAAGTAACCATCACCTGGCGTCATTCCAATGGGCAGCTGGTTGCAGGGACACTGAAAGCCAACGTATCGATTGATCCGGTGTCGCTTGCCAGTTTTTCGACCTTGGACGACCCGACGACACCTTGGACCGGAGAAACCAAGAGTCCGCCCACGAATGAAGGCAACGAATTCCTCACGTTGCTGGGCAGCGGCCCGGTCAATGTCACCGGCGGCAATGGTGTTGTCTTCGTGCACGCGAATGACACACCGGGAACCGCGGTGCTCAGCGTCACCGGGATAGATCCGGATAGTGGTCAGACAATCAGTTCACAACTGGCGATCGTCATCGCCGGCGCCTCCTCATCGTTGCCGTCTTCAATCTACGCTTCGAGCCCGGGTAACGCGTATGTTTCGGGTTCGAGTGGTCCGCAAAGTACCGTAGTCAACGCGGCGGTGACCGACGGCAACGATGCATTCGTGCCGGATCCAGCCGGTTACGACAACGTGGAATTCAGCATCGTCGGCCCGGCCGGCAGCGATGCGCGCCTGACCGGCATCAACGCGGCGGGCCAGAGCATCACCGGCGCCACGGTCGATACGGTCACGCACAATGGTATTGCCAATGTCACCTTCCAGGCCGGCGCCCAGCAGGGTCCCGTCCAGATCAAGGCGACGGCTGACCGCGGCGATGCCAATGTCGACAACGGCATCCAGGACGGAGTCAGTTCCACCACCACCGTGGTTGTCTCCGATGGCAAGCTGTACCGGCTTACCATTAGTGCGCCCAATGCGAGCGAGGTAACCGCGTCGGGTACGTCCGACAGCGCAACGTCCAGCGATAACGGTGCCACCTACGATCTGCCAGTGACCGTGTCCGGTGTTGATCGCTTGCAGAACCCGGCACTACCCGGGACGGTGATTGCATTCGGCGGTGTCGACAGTCCGCAATCTGCCAAGGCCGGTACCGGTCCGCAAAGCTGGTTCCTCAACTCCGGTAACTCGGGCGATCCGCAGGAAGGTGGCACGCTGTTCACCGCAACCGGCGGACATTTCACCACCGGGGGCGGTGGCGCGGGTCCGGGCGACACGCTGTTGGTTTTCGGCAAACAGGTTACAAGCCCGAACAACAACGACGATCTGGAAAGCGCGAGAAATGTCCAGAGCATCTCTACCGCGACGAGCTTGAACGTAACCGCGCCGTTCAACCGCAACGATACCGTTACCGGTGTCGTCGTGAATAGCGGTCCGGTGTTGCCGTACGTGCTTGGCCGTGCGTTGCTGGGAAGCATTGAATCCCCGGCGTCCATGGATTCGGATGGCACCAACAGCGGACGCGCGACGACGACGTTGCATTACCCCGCTTCCGCGATTGGCAAGGCAATTGCCATCTGGGCGCAAGGCAATGGTACGGATACTGTTACCGGAGGTTCGGACACGGTCGCTGATATCGCGACACTCGTGTATCCGGGTGCCGGACCAGGTTCGCTGACGGCGAGTCCCGATCCGCTGTTGGGCGACGCCTCGGTGCCGGTGACGGTTTGCTATTCGGACGCGAACAACCAGCCGATCCCGAACTTCACGCTGAGCTTCCTGTTTTCGTTGCCTGCCGGAGCAAGCGGTAGCGTGGATAACATCTCGACCAGCGGAAATCTGGACAAAGTCACCGGCAGCGATGGCTGCGTGACGGTTACGGTTCTGACTTCCGGCCTGCCACCGACTTCCGGCTCGGGCGGTCCTACATTGACATTCACGGCCGGTGCCGCGGTCAGCAGCTCTGGTGCGCAACCGCCAAGCGTGACCTTGGACTTCGTCGTGAATATCAGCGCCATGCAGGTTTCGCCGTGCAGCATCAAGAGCGACGGCACCGGGGCGTACTCCGGTACGGTAACTGCCACTGTACTTTCTGCAGGTGGCAGCGGCATATCCGGACAGACGATTTCCGCGGCATGTACGGTAACGGGTAGCGGCAGTGTGACGATAACGCCGACGTCGGCCATCACCGGATCGAATGGTTCCGCACCGTTCATGATTACCCTTACTGGCGTCGTGCAGACCACGGACACTGGCAGCTGCTTGTTCACGGGTCCCGACAACTTGCAAGCCAAGCTGGTCATCAACGGGTCGTGCAGCAATAGCGGCTTCAGTCCGCCAGCGCCGTAATCCAGGCGCGCATTGACAAGCAAGGGCCGCTCCGCGCGGCCCTTTCTTTTGTGCGCGTCCCTGTTAGCATGGCGCCTTCGAGGGGATGGGCGTATGGCTGCCGAATACCGGATTGAATTGGCGCCGGGCGAAGTGTTGTTCCGCGAGGGTGACGCGCCGACGACGGCGTTCCTGGTGGAAGTGGGCAGGTTGCGCATCACCGCACAGCGTGAGGGCGTGCCGATGCTGCTCGGGGATTTGTCTGCCGGTGCGCTCGTCGGCGAGATGGCTGTGCTGGACGACTCGCCGCGCAGCGCAACCGCGACCGCGCTCTCGGCTTGCGTACTCACACCGATCGACCGCGCCCAGTTTGCCGAGCGTCTTGCGGCAGCCGATCCTGTGGTGCGCGCGCTCCTGCTCAGTCAGTTGTCGCGTTATCGCAATGCGCTGGCGACGTTTACCGGCCGTCTGGAAACGCCGGGTGCGGGCGAAACCGCCAATGCGGAGTCGGAGCGCGCACTGGACAAGATCCGGCTCGAGAGCCAGTTGCGCAACGCGCTGGATCGGCACGAGCTGGAAATCCGGCTGCAACCGATCCAGGACATCGCCAGCGGACGTTTGGCGGGATACGAAGCGCTGACGCGCTGGACGCATCCGCAGCGTGGTGTGGTATCGCCGATGGATTTCATTGCCCTGGCCGAAGAAACCTCGCTGATCGTGCCGGTTGGCGAGTATGTGTTGCGCGAAATTTGTGCCGCGCTGCGCCGCATCGCCGACGAAGCGCCGCTGATCAAACCGTTCATTGCGTTCAATGTTTCCGGTCGCCAGGTGCAGGATGCCGAGTACGTCGCGCGCGTGCTTGCGCAATTGCGTGCGCATGCGGCCGATCCGGCCCGGCTCAAGCTCGAAATTACCGAGAGTCTGGTGCTCGATTACGCCCAGATCGACACCCTGATCGAGCGCGCGCACGCCGCCGGCATGCGCGTGGCGCTGGACGATTTCGGCACCGGCTATTCCAATCTCGGTCACCTGCACAAGCTGGCGTTCGACACGATCAAGATCGACCAAGGCTTTATCCGCCAGCTCGACGATCCTCGCTGCCTGGCCATTGTGCGCGCCGTGGTCGGCATGGCCGGCGCGCTCGGCTGCGACATCGTGGCCGAAGGCGTGGAAACACCCGCGCAGTTGGCCCAGCTCAAGGTGCTGGGTTGCGAGTACGCGCAGGGCTGGCTGGTGGGCAAACCGGTCAGTGTCGACGACGCGCTGGCGGCATTGACCGGCTGAGGAACCTCTGATTAACCTGCTGCGCTCGACAGCTTGCGTGCCGGCGGTGCTCGAAATCCTCATTTACCTAAAAGTAAACTCCGGTTTCTGCGCTCCGGCGGCCCACAATCTGACGTCGCTCGCGACGGTTAATCAGAGATTCCCTGAGCCGGAAACCTTTACCGAGCCGTGTTGTCCCAGAACCGCCGGATCGCTGCCGCCGACATGCGAGCAAGTGATGCGGCGACCCGCGAGCCGGACGCACCACGTCCGTGCCATCATTGCCAACCGCTACCGACGACATCATGGACATGCCCGCAATCACTACCGGCGACGCCGCGGTGCAAGCCGCGTTTACCCATTTGCGCACCGAGCTTTCCCGTTGCATCATCGGCCAGTCGGCGTTGGTGGACCGGCTGCTGATTGCACTACTCGCCGACGGCCATCTGCTGGTCGAGGGTGCGCCAGGTCTGGCCAAGACCACCGCGATCAAGGAACTGGCTGCGCGCATCGAAGGCGATTTTCACCGTATCCAGTTCACTCCGGATCTGCTGCCTGCGGATCTGACCGGCACCGAGATCTACCGACCACAACAGGCCAGTTTCGAATTCCAACGCGGCCCGGTATTCCACAACCTGTTGCTCGCCGACGAGGTCAACCGCGCCCCGGCCAAAGTGCAATCGGCCCTGCTCGAGGCGATGGGCGAGCGCCAGGTCACGGTCGGGCGCACCACATATCCGTTGCCGCCCTTGTTTCTGGTGATGGCCACGCAGAATCCGATCGAGCAGGAAGGCACCTATCCGTTGCCGGAAGCGCAGCTCGACCGCTTTCTGATGCATGTGCGTGTGGGCTATCCGGATGTGTCCGCGGAAAGCGCAATCCTGCAGCTCGCGCGCGCGCGCGCCAGTTCCGCTTTGCACACGCCTGCCGCGCCCGCGCGTTGTCTGGATCAAGCGCAGATTTTCTCCGCGCGCGAACAGGTGCTGGCGCTGCATCTGGCGCCGACACTGGAGCAATACATCGTGCAACTGGCGCTCGCCTCGCGCACGCCGAAAGCGTACGGCGATGATCTGGCGCGCTGGATTGCCTACGGCGCAAGTCCGCGTGGCACGATCGCGTTGGATCGTTGTGCACGCGCGCATGCGTGGCTGCGCGGCCGCGACTTCACCGCCCCCGAAGACGTACATGCAATCGCGCACGATGTACTGCGCCATCGCGTGCTGCTTTCCTACGAGGCCGAGGCCGAAGGCGTGACGCCGGATCGCGTGATCGACGCGTTGATCGCGCGCGTGCCACTGCCGTGAGCGCGGGTGTTGCCGATGGCGTGCACGTCGCGCTGCCGGAATTGATTGCATTGCGCCTGCGCGCGCGACGCTTCGTACGGCCGGCTGCACGTGTGGCCGGCAGTCATTCGGCCACGCGGGCGTCGCGCTTTCGCGGCCGCGGCGTGGATTACGCTGAATCGCGCATCTACCAGCCCGGCGACGACATCCGCCAGATGGACTGGCGCGTCACCGCGCGCAGCGGCAAGCCGCACACCAAACTATTCCAGGAAGAACGCGAACAAAGCGTGCTGCTGCTCGTCGACCACAATCCGTCGATGCGATTCGGCACGCATGTCCGCTTCAAGTCGGTGCAGGCCGCGCGTACGGCGGCATTGATCGCATGGGCGGCGGTGCTCGGCGGCGACCGTGTCGGCGTGCTGGGTTTCGGCGGCGGCATCGCCGCTGAAGTCAAACCCGGCGGCGGCGCGCGCGGCGCCTTGCGTGTGCTGCGTGCGCTGGCCGATTGGGACGCCGCCGCTGGCACCGCGCACGAATCGCTGGCGCAGGCCCTGCAGCGCGTGCATCGTCTGGCGCGGCCCGGCAGTCGCGTGATCGTGCTGAGCGATGGATTTTCCGCCGATGCCGATGCCGCAGGCCCGCTGGCGCTGCTGGCTGATCATTGCGATGTCGTGGCCATCGTGCTGAGCGACACGTTGGAACTCGCCGCGCCGCCACCGGGACGCTATGCCCTGCGCGCCGAAAATCACCGAGTGCTGCTGGATTTCGGGCAGGTGCGCACGCGCAAAGACTGGCCGCGCTGGTTTGCGCAACGTCGCGCGGCATTCACCCAGGTTTTGCAACAACGCGCGCTGCGCTGGGCGATGCTGGATACACGCGAAGAACCAGATGCCGTGCTGCTGCATTTGCTGGGATTGGATGCGCGCGCGCGCGGCGCGAAGGCGCGCAGCGCATGAACGCGCCATCCGGCCCGGTATTGCGCGACATCCATCTGCCGCCGCCACCCGCCTGGTGGCCTCCTGCACCGGGCTGGTGGCTGCTCGTGGGTATCGCCGTCATACTGATTGCGTTTACGCTGCATCGATTGCGCAAACGCTTGCTTGTGCGCCGACACCAGCGCGCAGTATTGCGTGAACTGGATCATTGCATCGGCGCAAACCGGCACGATCCGGCCGCCCTCGCCGCCGTGCTGTCGCAGTTCCTGCGCCGACTCGCACTGGGCGAGGAATCTGCTGCAGCCGCGTATGCCGGTGAACGTTGGCTTGCCTGGCTGGATGCACGCGCTGCGCAGAACGAATTTTCCGCCGGCGTGGGTCGCGTGCTGATTGAGGCGCCATTCCGCCCGCAACCCGAATACGATGAGGCCGCCTTGATTGCGCTGGTGCGGCGCTACACGCGTAGCGCACTGGATGCGGGAGCCGCGCATGCTTGATTTTGCCTGGCCTTGGTTGTTCGTCCTGCTGCCGTTGCCGTGGCTGGTTGCGCGCGTGTTGCCGTCTGCGCCGCAGGCCAGCAACGCGGCCTTGCGTTTGCCGTTCGCGCTGGAGGGCTGGCAGACGACGTCCGCCGCCGCGCCGGTGCCACGCTGGCGCAAGTGGCTATCAGTCGTTATCTGGGCGTTGCTGGTGTGCGCTGCCGCGCGACCGCAATGGCTCGGGCCGCCGCAGGATGTTGCGCGCAGTGGGCGCGATCTGTTGTTGGCGGTCGATGCTTCCGGCAGCATGAGCACGCCGGACATGCAAATCGGCGGTCGTGCGGTCAGCCGCTATGCTGCGGTCAAGGCGATTGCCGGCGACTTCATTCGTCGCCGCGTCGGCGACCGCATCGGCTTGATCGTGTTCGGCAGTCAGGCGTATCTGCTCACGCCATTGACGTTCGATCGCGATACCGTGCTCAAGCAGCTCGACGAATCGGCGGTCGGACTGCCCGGGCGGCAAACGGCAATTGGCGACGCGGTAGGGCTTGCGGTCAAGCGCCTGCGCGAGCGTCCACGCGACCAACGCGTGCTGATCCTGCTCACCGACGGCGTCAACGACGCGGGTGAACTCGATCCGTACCAATCGATCGATCTGGCCGTGGCCGAGCACGTGAAGATCTATACGATCGGCATCGGCGCCGTTGCGATGCAGGTTGGCGGATTCTTCGGTTCGCAGATTGTCAATCCATCGGCGGATATCGATACGCGCCTGCTTACGCAGATGGCGCAGAAAACTGGCGGCCGCTTCTACCGCGCGCGTGATACCGCGGAACTGGCGCATATCTACCGCGAGATCGATGCGCTCGAGCCGACGGCCGACAAGGGCCAGCAATTCCGGCCGGTGGCCGAATGGTTTTATTGGCCGCTGGCGCTTGCGCTGTTGCTGGCGCTGGCTGCGGCTTTGCGCACGCTGCCCTTGCCGCGGCGTGTGCACGTGCTGCTGCGTGTGGAGCCGGCGCGATGAGTGAATTTTTCGGCAATTTCCACTTCCTGCGGCCGTGGTGGTTGCTTGCGCTGGCTGCATTGCCCTTGCTGTGGCGTGGCTTGGCGCGTCGCGGCAATGATGCGGGTGCTTGGCGTAGTGCCGTGGATGCGCATCTGCTCGTGCACCTGCTCGCTGCCGATGATACGGCGTCGCCGGCGCGACGTTTGCCGCGTTGGTTGCTGACCCTGGCGTGGTTGATCGCATGTCTCGCGCTGGCCGGTCCTGCGTGGGAGCGCCTGCCGCAACCGCTGTATGAAAACCACGCGGCACGCGTGTTCGCGCTGGAGCTGTCGTCGAGTATGGCCGCACAGGATCTCAAACCGAGCCGCTATGAACGCGCGCGCTTCAAGCTCGACGACATGCTCGCGCGTAGCGGTGGCATGCAGACCGCGTTGATTGGCTACTCTGGCGATGCCTTCGTGGTCGCACCGCTGACCGACGATGCACACACGGTGAGCAATCTCGTTGATGCACTGGATCCGGGCGTCATGCCCGCGCCCGGCAACGACACCGGCCGCGCGATCGATCTGGGCATGAAGCTGATCCGCCAAGCGGGATTGCGCGGTGGCCAGATCGTGCTGCTCGCCGACAGCGTGAGTGCCAATGGCGCCGCCGCCGCGCAGCGAGCGCGCGCTGCCGGCATCCGCGTATCCGTGCTTGGCGTGGGCACCGATCAGGGCGCTCCGGTGGCCTTGCCTCAGGGCGGATTCCTCAAGGACGCCTCCGGCAACATCGTCTTGCCGAAACTCGAAACATCCGCACTCGCCGCACTTGCTCAGTCTGGTGGGGGAGCCTACGCGGGAATCACGCCGAATGCGGCCGACATCGACGCTGTGCTTGGCTCCTCCACTCCGGATTTGCATGCGCAAGCCAGCGCCGTGCAGGCGACAACGGCGCGTTTTCTGGATCGCGGACCCTGGCTGGTGTTGCTGTTGTTGCCACTGGCTGCGTTGGGATTTCGTCGCGGTTGGCTCATGCTCCTGCCGCTGGTTCTGCTCGCACACACCTCGCCCGCGCAAGCGTTCTCGTGGCGCGATTTGTGGCAAACGCCTGACCAGCAGGCGCGCGCGCAACTCGACGCCGGCCACGCCAAACAGGCGCAGGCATTGGCACAGGATCCCGCCTTGCGCGGCGCCGCCGCCTATCGTGCCGACGACTACGCTGCCGCGGCGCAGGATTTTGCCCAGCGTGACAATGCGCAGGTGTTCTACAACCGCGGCAATGCGTTAGCGAAACAGCAAAAGTACCAGGACGCCATCGCCGCCTACGGCGACGCGCTCGCGCGCGATCCGGGCCTGATCGACGCAGCGGCCAACAAAAAGGCGGTCGAGGATTGGTTAAAGCGGAAGCAGCAGCAGAACCAGCAGCAGCAACAGGACCAGCAGCAGCAACAGGACCAGCAGAAGGATTTGAAAAAACAGGATTCTTCCGGCCAATCCGGATCCGGCCAACAAAACCAAGCCAAAAAGCAGCCGCAGGAGGCGTCGAAATCCTCCGAGCAGAACGATGAACAAAACGCCCAGAAACAAGGACAGCAGGACAAGAACACCCCGCAGGCCCAGTCCGGAAAGGCCGATGATCAGTCGCAAGTGCCGTCCGCAAGCGAGCAAGCGCAGGCGCAAAAATCCGAGCACGAAGCGCAACAGCAATTCCGCAAGGACATGAACCAGACGCTGCAACAACAAGCAGGCAAGCCCGAGCAACCCAAACCGGTACGTCTAGGCGCGCGTGAATCGGCGGTGCCGCTGAACGAACGCGATCAGGCCGTCGAACAATGGCTGCAGCGCGTGCCGGACGACCCGGGTGGTCTGTTGCGGCGCAAGTTCCAGCTCGAATATCAACTGCGCCACAACGGCGGCCGCGTGCCGCAGGACGAAGGCCAGTGAACGCCATGTCCAGGAAAATTGCCGCATTGTGCGCATTTGCTGCATTGTGGATTTGCGTCGGCGCGCAGGCAACGAGCGTGCGCGCGTGGCTGGATCGCAATCACATGCAGCTCGGCGAAACGGTTACGCTCAACGTGCAGCTTAGTGGTGACGCGCGCGCGCAGCGGCCGGATTTCAGCTTGCTGCAGAACGATTTCGACCTCACCGGCACGCAAAGTTCCAGTTCGGTCAACATCATCAATGGCCAGAGCAGTTCCAGCGTACTGTGGGCGGTGGGCCTTTCACCCAAGCACGCCGGCACGTTCACCATCCCTGCGCTGACCGTCGACGGACAGCAAACCCAGCCCCTGACCCTGACCGTAACGGCCGCCTCCGCGAATGCCACGCAACCGGGTGGCGACGTGTTCGTCGAGACGCACGTCGATCCGCTGTCACCGTATGTGCAGCAGCAAGTGCTGCTTACGGTGAAGCTGTACTACGCAGTGAATCTGGTCGACGGCAATCTGGACGACCCGCAGGCCAATGGCGTGGTGGTGCGCAAGCTTGGCCAGGACAGCCGCTATCGCGCGCAAATGGGTGGGCGCAACTACAACGTGGTCGAACGCCACTATGCATTGACGCCGGAAAACAATGGCAGTGTCAGCCTGCCGCCGATCGTGTTCCGCGGCCACGCGCAGGATCCAAGCGCAGGATTTTTCTTCAGTCAAGGTCGCGCGCTCGACGCGCAGTCGCAGCCGATCACGCTTGATGTGCGTCCGCGTCCGGCGGCGTCCGGCACCGATATGTGGCTGCCCGCACGGTCGATGACCTTGACCGCCACCGGCATCGACGCGACAACCGTCGCGCGCGTAGGCGAGCCGTTGACGCTGACTCTGCGTCTGGAAGCACAGGGTTTGGGATACGCGCAGTTACCGAAACTGGAATTGCCGAAGATCGATGGCGCCGATGTGTATCCGGACAAGTCGGCTACGCAAGACAAGGACGATGGCCAATGGCTGTATGGCGTGCGCGAACGCAAATTCGCGATCGTGCCGAACCGACCCGGCGCACTGACTCTGCCGCCAATCAGTGTGGCGTGGTGGGATACATCGCATGACACCGCCCAAACCGCACAGGTACCGGCGCTCACGCTGAACGTGCAACCGGCTGCCTCTTCGGCCGGCACTCCGGTTGCGCCCGCACCGGCCGTTCACGCGCCGCCAGCAATCCATGCGACCAGCCTAGCACCGACCGTAACCGCGCCCGTCGTTGTGGGAACGGACACTTCCGAAGCACGCATGTGGCGGTCGCTGGCCTTCGTCGCCCTGGCCTTGTGGGCGCTGACCGTGCTGGCGTGGATTCTGTGGCTGCTGGCGCAACGACAGCGTTCGCCGATACCGGTACCGGATCCAGCGATTGCGGATTCGGCACCGGCCAAGCACAACTTTGCCGCTGCCTGCGCGCGTGAGGACTTGCCTGCCACGGCGCGCGCCTTGCTCGCCTGGGCCCGGCAGTCGCGGCCACAACTGCGCAATCTGGGCGAGTTGGCGCAAATCGTGTCCCATCCTGCCCAAGCCGCTGTGCTTGGCGACCTGGAACGTGCGCGCTACGGGGGCACCACGGTGGCGGGCCTGAGCGCAACGCTTGCCCGCTGCTTCGCCAAGGGGCCCGCATTCGCGGACGCCGTCCGCCCACGCCCTGCCGCATCGGCGCTACCCGCGTTGTACCCGTTCGATCGCTGAACGGCGTCCGCCTGCCGCCGGCCTAGGCGGTGTCAATTGGTGATTTCCCGATGGCATCCGCCGACGATGCTGGCATCAATATTGCTTTGGGATTACCGCATGGCGGAAATCGCCTGCCACATAATTAAAGCCAAATCTATGGTAATGTTTACAGTGAACGGGGAAGTCCGGAGTAAGGGGATGTCCTCACCGGTTGGTGGCTCTGCGCCTGCGCTAGGTGATACCGCGGGCCAGGCGTTCGTGTGTCACGGCAACGGAGGAATGATGGACTCAAGACATCTGCGCGCTCGTATGTGGTGGCGCGCCGTTATTGCCGCGGCGGGCATCGCCGCCGTGTCGGTGGTCCCGTCCTCGCGCGCGGGCGTGCAGTCCGGTGGCGGTTATGCCGTTGGCTGGCATGCCACGGTGGCCGGGGGGGTCTTGCGTGCCCGCAACAGTTGCTACCGGCTTTCCGGGTCGACCGCGCAAGCGACGGTGACACCCGGCATCACGATGGGAAGTACCTACACCCTGTATTCCGGTTTCTGGGCTGCCGCGCCGATCGCGGGCCAGGACGAAATCTTCTTTAACGGCTTCGAGGATTGCAAATCATGAACCGCAAGCAACTTTGCGCGCTGATCGCGTTAGCGCTGGGCGCATCCGTCGCCAGCAATCCGGCGCTGGCCGATCCGCAAACGTACGCATTCAGTTATCAGGGGCAATTGACCTCGAGCAGCGGTCTGGTCAACAACAACAGTCAGACCTTCACCTTCACCCTCTACAACGTCGACAGCGGCGGATCGCCGATTTCCGGCCCGGGGATCACCAATCCTCTGGTCGTGAACAATGTGCTGGTTGCTGACGGCCTGTTCTCGGTCGACCTGAATTTTGGGTTGGTGTTCGATGGCTCGCAACAGTATTGGCTCGAAGTCACTGTAGGCAACGGTACCGGGGCGCAGACACTCTCCCCACGCCAGCCGGTCAACACCGTGCCGGTAGCGCAATTTGCGTTCAACACACCGGCTGGTTCTGGTGGGGCCACTGGCCCGACGGGGCCCACCGGTCCGACCGGCGCAACGGGAACCAACGGAACGGACGGAACCAACGGTGCGACTGGCGCCGCCGGTCCGGCGGGTCCGACCGGCGCCACGGGAGCCAATGGAACCGATGGCACCAACGGAACCAACGGAACCGATGGTGCGACCGGAGCTACCGGCTCCGCCGGTGCGACGGGCGCTACGGGCGCTGAATTTGCGGGTCCGTGGGGTTCAGGCGACACGTACGGGATAGGTGGCATTGTCACGTACAACGGTTCGAGCTACATCAACACGACGGGTAACAACACCGGTGATC
>JBOHYL010000084.1:0-1658 GCA_050737915.1 Rudaea sp. | reverse complement strand
GGTCGAACACATGGAACATCAGGCCGGTGCCGGCGGTCAGGGTGCGAAATTCGGTCTGGAAACCGATCAGGCCACGCGCGGGAATCATGTATTCGAGCCGCACCCGGCCCTTGCCGTCGGGCTGCATGTTCTTCAATTGCCCACGACGCGTGCCGAGCTTCTCCATCACGCCGCCCTGGTATTGCTCTTCCAGATCGACGACCAGCTGTTCATACGGCTCCTGCAACACGCCATCGATTTCGCGCACGATGACTTCCGGACGCGACACCGCGAGCTCGTAGCCTTCGCGACGCATGGTCTCGATCAATACGGAAAGATGCAATTCGCCGCGGCCGGAAACCTTGAACTTGTCCGCGTCGTCGGTTTCCTCGACTTTGAGCGCGACGTTGTGCAGGGTCTCGCGCATGAGGCGATCGCGCACCTGGCGGCTGGTCAGGAATTTGCCGCCGCTGAATTCCTTGTTGCCGGCGAACGGCGAGTTGTTGACGCAAAACGTCATGCTGATCGTCGGCTCGTCCACCGTCATCACCGGCAGTTGTTCCGGCGCATCCGGCGCGCAGATCGTGTCGGAAATGCCCAGACCTTCCACGCCCGAGATGGCGATGATATCGCCAGCTTCGGCTTCCGCCACTTCGCGGCGCTCAAGGCCCATGAATCCGAGCACCTGCAAGACCTTGCCGTTGCGCTTCTTGCCTTCCTTGTCGATCACGGCGACCGGCATGTTGGTGCGTACCTTGCCGCGCTGGATGCGGCCGATGCCAATCAGGCCGACGTAGGAGTTGTAGTCGAGCTGCGAAATGCGCATCTGGAAGGGGCCATCCGGATCGACCTTCGGCGCCGAGACGTGCTTCATGATCGCCTCGTACAGCGGTGTCATGTCGCCTTCGCGCACAGTCGAGTCCAGGCTCGCGTAGCCGTTCAACGCCGAGGCATACACGACCGGGAAGTCGAGCTGCTCGTTGCTCGCGCCGAGGCGGTCGAACAAGTCGAAGGTTTGATCGAGTACCCATTCCGGACGCGCACCCGGGCGGTCGACTTTGTTGATCACGACGATGGGCTTGAAGCCCATCTGGAACGCCTTCTGCGTGACGAATCGCGTCTGCGGCATGGGCCCGTCCATTGCGTCGACCAGCAGCAGCACGGTATCGACCATCGACAGCACGCGCTCGACCTCGCCGCCGAAGTCGGCGTGTCCGGGCGTGTCGACGATGTTGATGCGATTGCCCTGCCAGGTGATCGCGGTGTTCTTGGCCAGAATGGTGATGCCGCGTTCCTTTTCCTGGTCGTTGCTGTCCATCACGCGCTCGGCGAGCACGGTGCGTTCGCTGAACGTGCCGGATTGCTTGAGCAGGCAGTCGACGAGGGTGGTCTTGCCATGGTCGACGTGGGCGACGATGGCGATGTTGCGCAGGTTTGCTATGGACATGGCGAGGGCCCGCCGGCGGGTGGCGGAAAAGGGTCTGGGGAAACCGGAAAGTATACCGTATTCCGGTTTTGCGCGCCGCAACTTCGGTTAGAATCCACGCCTGTTCAAACGGAAGAATCCGAAATGAGCCAAGACCTGCAAGCCCACATCGTCACCGGCCGCGGCACCATCCATCTGCAACTGTTTCCCGAGCAGGCGCCGTTGACGGTGGCGAATTTCGTCAACCTCGCGC
>JBOHYL010000083.1:0-27767 GCA_050737915.1 Rudaea sp. | reverse complement strand
AGTCCGCCGACCCGAGCGGCCTCATCTACATGCACGCGCGCTACTACGACCCGCAGCTCAGGCGCTTCCTCAGCTTCGATCCCAACGATGTCGATCCAGCCACCGCGCTGAACTTCAACCGCTACTTCTATGCGGCAAACAGCCCCTATGCGAAGTATGATCCGAGTGGGCGCTATACATGTTCTGCCAATCAGATGGATTGCATCGTGATTGATGCATATGTCGCCGGTATTACCGAAGCGATGAAAAATCCTAGTCTCTCACCCGATCAGTACGTCGGACTCAATGCGGTTGCGAACTATCTCGGTAGTCCTTGGCAGTGGGGTGCTACCATCACCTCGCAGAGCCTACAAAGCGGTGCACCTGCCGCTGCAGCCCCTGATGGAACAATTTCTATCGACCTGACGCAGCTCGCACATTACGACCCCTTATTTTATCCGGGCAACCCGAATAAATCATCGGATCAAGTTGATGAAGCTATCGGAGCAGGAGCAATCGCCCATGAGGCTCAGCACGAACTAAATTTTATGAGCGATGGCGTCCCAACCTCTATGGCTGCTGAATACGACAACGAATATAGTGCCTATCAGACCCAAGCGGCAGTTGGTGCTGGCCTCGGCGTAAATATTGGACTATCGACATCGGACGCCTTAGATTCAGGCGCTCAGAGTTCAACATCTTCTTGGTGCGATCTTCCGGACAGCTCATGCAATTAATGCTAAAAAGTGTATTCGTGATTTGCGTCTTCTTGGCAGCCGGATGCTCGCCAGTTCGGTTGCGTGGAGAACCATCGCCGAATACAACGCTGTCCTATAAAAATACGTCCATTTGTGAATTGGCGCGGAGCGACAACAACACGAAAGCCAAGAGAGTACGCATTAAAGTGATGTATCTAACTGACCTTCGTCATGGGGTGCTCTTGAAGGATCAAAGGTGCCCTAACGTATACATGATAGAAGGTCCGGGTCAATGGAGCGTAGCGCCTCCAGATGAAAGCGTCGAAATATTTCACAGTGCAGTCAATGGCGACATAGTTTCTGATCATAGTTACAGACGATTCGCCGCTGACGTGTCTGGCACATTTACTCCTGCAGGTGCATTAAACGATACATTATGGGTAGGGCACAAAGTTGCGCCGATAGGATCGTTGGTGATTGAGAAAGTCTGGGGCTTTGAACGGCTAAAAGTATCGAGCAGGTAGCCCATTGGGTGGGCGCAGCATACTTTACCGGTGGGGCGGCCCTCGGCGTAGCAGCCGACATAGGTGAATACGGATGGCTGGCAGGACTATCCTTGGATACGGCGTAAGCTCCCCCGCCGAATAGACATTACAGAAGTAGAACTCGTAGCTTGCCCAATCAGGCGCAAGCCCTTGTGCGCCGCGGGTTTGCGGCCCGCATGCTATGCTTCGCGCCGGACTCCGGAGCGAACGGTTCGGCCACGTGATCGAAATTCCCGGTTACAAAATCCTGCGTCAGCTCGGCCGCGGCGGCATGGCCACCGTGTATCTGGCCGTGCAGGAATCGGTGCAGCGCGAGGTGGCGCTCAAGGTGATGTCGCCGAGTCTGCTGGCCGATCCGGATTTCGGCGAGCGCTTCCTGCGCGAGGCGCGCATCGCGGCCAGATTGCACCATCGCAACGTGGTTGGCGTGCACGACGTCGGCCGTGCCGGCGAATGCCATTACATCGCGATGGAATACCTCGGCGGTGGTGCCGTGCTCGCCAAGGATGGCACGCCGCGTACGGTAGGTTTCGCGCTGCGCGTGATCCGCGAAATCGCCACCGCACTCAATTACGCGCATGCCAAGGGCTTCGTGCATCGCGACGTCAAGCCCGACAACCTCTTGTTGCGCGACGATGGCAGTGCGGCGTTGACCGATTTTGGTATCGCCCGTGCCAGCGATTCGGCCACGCACATGACCCGTACCGGCACAGTCATCGGCACGCCGCATTACATGAGTCCTGAGCAGGCTCGTGGCCGTGCGCTCGATGGCCGCGCCGATTTGTACAGCCTTGGCATCGTGTTGTTCGAACTGCTGACCGGGCGCGTGCCGTTTCATGCCGACGATTCGCTCGCGGTCGGCATCATGCACATCACGCAACCGATACCGATCCTGCCCGAGCGCCTGCAGGCGGTGCAACCCATACTCAACCGCCTGCTGGCCAAGCACCCGGAAGATCGCTTCCAGGATGGCGCAGCGGTGGCGGACGCCATCGAACAGATCGAGTTGGGAATCGCGCAAGGCGAGCATCCGGAACTGACCGATTCGACTACGCCGCCACCGCGCCGCGCGTTTGCCACTGATGCCGCCACGCGCGCGATTCAGGCCACGCCGCCGGGTGGCGCGCGCTACCGGGCGGAGCCGAGCCTGGGCCGCCTCGACGATATCGCCGATGCGCCGGCACGGCGACCGCTGCACCACGGCTACACGCCGCAGACGCCAATCGTATCCGGTGACCGGCGCTGGTGGCCGATTGCCGTGACCGTCGTGCTGCTCGCGGTCGGCGCGCTCGCGTTATGGCACTACCAAAACCGCTTGCGTTCGCTGTTGCCGAGCACCGAACTGAACAGTCTGATCACACGTGGCGATCAGGCATTGGCCGCCGGTCGCCTGGTCGGCAACCACAACGACAGTGCGCGCGAGTTGTTCCAGGCCGCGCGCACGCTCGATCCCGACAACGATCAGGCGCGGCAGGGCCTGAATCAGGTCGGCGAGCGCCTGATCGAACAGGCACGAGCGGCGCTCACGCGCAACGATTTCGTCACTGCGCAGACCGATCTGGATCAAGCCAACGAAGTGCTCGGTGGCGGCAAGGAAGTGGAAGATCTCAAAGCTGCCCTGCATGCCGCACAAACCCGCAATACCGCCAGTTCCGGGCTGCTGGCAAAAGGCGACGCCGCGCTTGCCGCCGGCAAGCTGCTCGGTGCGGGCAGCGCTGCCGAAGCGTATCAGCGCGTACTCGACGCTGATGCAACCAATGGGCTTGCGCTCAACGGCCTGAAGAAAGTCGCCGAAGCCGTGGCCCAGCAGGCACGCGATGCGATTACGGCCGGCAACGTCGATGCAGCCAATCAACACATTGCCGATCTGGCCCAGCTCTCACCCAACCATCCGGCGATTCCGGAACTGCGTGGCGCGATTGCCAAGCTCCACGCCGGCGCGCAGCAGGCCCTGGAGGACACGCTTTCGAGGGCCGAAGCGCAGCAGCGTGGCGGTCGCATCGCCGGCGACGATGGCGCGCTGGCCTTGTTCCAGGATGCGCTCAAGCGCGATGCTGGCAACGCGCGCGCCAAGGCCGGGCTGGCGCGACTGGCGCAAACCCTCATTGCCCAGGCCAACGCGGCGCTTGAAGACGACAACACGGCACAGGCCGGCGCGCTGTTGCAACAGGCCGCGCAGGCGGCGCCTGCTGCGCCCGGCCTGCACAAGGCACAAGCACGACTGGCCGACGCACGCGAGCAGCTGGACGCGGCTCAACGCCGCACGCAGGTGTCTCCTGCGGAGCAGGCACGTGTGCAGCAGATGCTCGCTGCCGCCGACCAGGCGCTGACGGCGGGCAACCTGATTCTGCCGCCGGGCGATTGCGCGTTCGACAAGTACCGTGCCGTGCTGGCGATCGATTCCAACAACGCGGCGGCGATGGCCGGCCTGGCAAAAATCCCGGCACGCGCCAAGGAATTATTCGAGCAGGCGATCAAGAATGGTACGCCGAATCGGGCACGTGCCTACATCGACGCGATTTCCGAATCCGATCCCGGCGATGTCGCGGTGCCGCCGATGCGCGAACGGCTGGCAAATGTGTTTCTGGATCAGGCGCAATCCCTGATCGAGCAGAAACGACGCGCCGATGCGACGAATGCGATTAACGCGGCGCGCGACCTGTCGCCGAACAACGCGCGCCTGCCGTCGTTGCAGGCGCGGCTGGAGTCGGTTCCGGTCAATTAGTGTAGTGCTTCAATCTGTCTGGAACTCATAAAGGACACGTCATCCCGGCAGGGAATGCCGGGAACCAGACTGCATGGATGCAAATCTGGCATAGACATATTCGGATAAGTTGCCTTCCGTGGCTTCTGGATTCCGGCACTCCCTGCCGGAATGACGGGGTTTTGTACTGCGCGACGGCTTTTAAGCTTCCATCAAGTGCGAAGCAGCACGCTTGCTGGCAGAATGCGCGCCAGCGACGCGCGCGCCGCGGCAAAAGAAAAATGCTCGCGCACATTGGCCAGGCCATTGGCGGACAATGTCTCCCACAATGCGGCATCTGTGTAGACGCGCACGATGGCAGCGGCGAACTCTGCGGCTGCATCGGCCACCATCACGTCTTCACCAGCGCGCACGTGCATGCCTTCCACCGCCAGCGTGGTCGCCACCACTGGCAGTCCGTAACTCATCGCCATGTTGACCTTGCCCTTGACGCCGGCACCATAGCGCAGCGGCGCAACGGAGACTCGGCAGCCGTCCATGAACGGCTCAATGTCGGCGACGAAACCGTGCACGACGACGCCGGCGCGCGCCAGTTCAGCAATCGCCGGCGGCGCCTTGCTGCCGATGATGTGGAAGACGGCGCCGGGCAAGGCCGCGCGCACGTGCGGCAACACCTGCTCCACGAACCAGAGCACGGCGTCCACATTCGGCGGATGCTGAAAGCCGCCGACGAAAACCAGATCGCGGCGCACGTCGAATTCGCGGCGGCGACCGTGGACTTCGTGCACGTTGGAGAGGATTTCCACGCGCGCATCCGGCACTTCGCGCGCAAGCAAGCTCTTTTCTGCAGCGCTGACGACCAGGGTGACGTCGCATTCGCGCATCAGCTTCAATTCCTGTGCGCGTGTGCGTGCGGCCTGCTGCGCGCGTTCCGCACCGCCAGCCAATTCCGCGGCGCGCGTCTCGCGCAGGTAGTGCAGATCCACGGTATCGAAAATCAACCGCGCCTGTGGCGCATGCAGGCGGGCGAGGCCGACGTAGTTCGCGGCGACGTAATGTCGCGACAGCACGATCGCGTCGAGCCCGTGGCCGCGTTCGCGCAGCCACGCGATCGGATCGGCCACAAACGGGTGATACAAGGCCTCGACGCCGAGCGCCTGCAAGGATTGCGTGTACGCGCCCTCGTGGCGGCGGTTGTCGGGTAGAAAGCTCACCGCGAAATCCATTTCGCGCAGCAGACGCATCAGGTTGACCATGCGCAGTGAACCCGAATCATGATCGGGCATCGGTGTGCAGGCATCGACGATCAGGATGCGGCCGCGCGCGCGCCAGTTGGCGGCGCGATGGGCATGCTTGGCCGCGTGTATCGGCGCCGGCTGCAGCGCGAGTTCGTTCTTCCACTTGTCCAGGAATTTGGCGCGGTTGACGTTCTGGAAACGCTTCATGCCGCTGGCGGTATCGGTGCCGGCAGTCACGCCCTCGAAATGCACGACTACGGCGCGCGGTTCGTAGAAAACTTTTTTGCCCGCGGCGCGCACGGCAAAGGCGAGATCGGTGTCCTCGTAATACGCCGGCGCGTAGCGTATGTCGAAGTCGCCGAGAGTGTGGAAAAAATCCCGACGCAGCATGATCGCTGCACCCGAGCAGTAATCAGCCTCACGCCGGAATTCGTAGCGCGGGTCGGCCGGATTCTCGAATCGCCCGTAGTTCCAACCGGAGCCGTCGTTGCACACGATGCCGCCCGCTTCCTGCAAACGGCCGTCGGGATAAACGAGTTTTGCGCCCGCCAAACCGCACTCGGGTACTTCCTCGAAGCAGCGCACAAGCGCTTCGAGCCAGCCGGTAGTGACCACGGTATCGTTGTTGAGAAAAGCGATGAATTCGCCTTGCGAGACTTGCGCGCCAACGTTGCACGAGCCGACGAATCCGAGATTTCGCGCATTGCGCACGACACGTATGCCGTCGATCTGCGCCAGCCGTTCGGCGCTGGCGTCGCTGGAAGCATCGTCGACCACGATAACCTCAAACGCAATCGCGCCGGCATGTTCGCTCAGCGAACGCAGGCAGGCGGCAGTGTAGGCGATCTTGTTGAATGCCGGAATCACGATCGACACACGCGGCGTGGTGCTGGTCGGTACGGCGAACGGAGCGAATTCCTCGCTCGGCACCGCCACGGCGATAGGCGCGGACGAGGACGGTGGGCGTCGGAATTCGTCGGCGGCGCGCCGGATCGTTCCGGCTACGCCGCGGTTGGCCAGGCTGCCGCGCGTGCGATGCACGATTGCGTGCATGCGCCCGGCGAAGAAACCCATACGCATGCGCGCCGCACGCAGTTTGCGCGAGACGAAACGCAGCGGCTTGGTGATCCGCCAGGAAATGCTGGCGAGAATGCGATCGCGTTCGTCGCTTGTGGCTTGCAGTTGTTCATCCAAACGCAACGCCCAAGCGCTGCGTTCGGCGAATTCGTCTTGCAATTTGCGCAGGCTGGCGCCGGAGCGTTGGATTTGCGCATCCAGCGCGAATGCCCATTCGGCGCGGCGTTCGAGTTCGTGCTGCTGATCGACGATTTTCTGTTTCAGCGCCGCGCCGTCGCGCTGCGCCATGCCGATTTGGGCCGCGCGCATCTGTGCGGCGATCTGTGCGGGCACAGCCTCAACCAATGGATAACGCACAGCGCGATGCGCCACTGGCAGCAGATCACGGTACTCGGCGGCCATGTCGTGGAGGGTGCGCACGGGTGCAAGTGCCAGTGTGGCGCGTACGCGTTCGAGCGCGTCGGGACGCTCGCGCAGACGCGCGATGGCAGTCAGGATCGCGTCCGCGTCCGGCGCGGTGAGAAAGCCATCTACGCCATCGTCGATGCGCTCGGCCAGTGCGCCCAGCCGCGTCGCCAGCACGGGAATGCCCAGACTGCGCAATTCGGACAGGGTGTAACTGAACGTCTCAGCGAAATCCGGCAGGATCAGCGCCGCGTCCGGTGCGACTTGCGCGAGCAGCGCGGGCAATTCGTCGGCGCGGTAGTTGAGCAGGATATGCACGCTACGCTGACCGAAGAATTCGCGTGCCTCGGGCCCGGCGCCAATCAGAAACAGTTCCACGCCGGCGTCCAGCCGCGGCAGGATCCGGCGCAGCAGATGAGCGGCCTTGCCACGGCGCACGCGGCCCAGCACGAGCAGACGCAACCGTTCACGGCGCGGCGGCGCTGGCAGCGCCCGCGCGCCCGGCCATGACGCGATGCCGTGCGGAATTACACTTTGCTGCAATGTGGACAAACGCGGTTGTAGACGCAGGCACAGGTCCAGCGCCGCGCGGCTGGGCGCGATCAGGCGTGCGTGGGCCTGCAACGCGGCATCGGCCAACGCTTCGCGCAGGACCAGCCACCAGTCGGGATCGCGCTCGGCGAATTCGAAACCGGAATCGGCGCGGGCAAGATCATCGCGTAATTGTGCTGCGTCGAAGGTAACGCTGGCATCGTCCAGATTGCGGTGCAGCAGTGGCCATAGCGGATAAAAATCGTGAATGAAATAAACTGTCGGCAATCCCGTGCGCAAGGCATCGAGGCTGTGTCCGATCAGGGACGAAACGACGACGGCATCCACGCCGTAGTCGCGCACGATGGCATCGAGAAATTCGCGGTAACCGTGATGTGCGAGCGCAGTGCTGGCGATCGGAGCGGATAGCGTCGTCGCGCGCAACGGCGGTTGCGTCAACGCTGCGTCGAGCAGTTCCAGGGTTTCGCCGTAGCGGCGGCGATCGAAGTTGCCGCGTGCGGTGAACACCAGATGATGGCGCGCGCCGTCGACTGTGGCCAGGTCGCGCACAAAGCGCTCGGCGCCACCGCCCCAGCCGTGCAGAATGTGCAGCACCACGGGTTTGGCGTCCAGGCCGGGATAAAAGTCCGCTTTTCCTGTCGCGTGCGGCAATGCGGCGGCGACGCATTCACGCAGTTCACCCAAAGCCGACGCGGGCGGTGCATCCGTGCCCGGCGCAGGCAGCGGCGGGCCGTGCAATTCCTGCAGCGGATCGGCGACGTACACGTGATCCAGTAGTACGCCACGCCACGGCGCGATCGAGGGTGGCAACGTGTCTTGCCGGATTTTTCCCGGATCGATGCTACGCAATGCCTCGGCATTCCATGCACTCAGCAGCGGTGACCAGGTTGGCCAGTCGATGACTTGGCGACGGCCATGGGCGAAGCACAGCGCATCGATACGACGCGCGTCTGCGTCGCTGCGCTGCCCGGGCGGCAAGGGCGCGCGTTCCGAATCGGCGTTGTCCAGCGGAGAGACGACCAGGACGCCGGGCAGTTCCAGCGCACGCGCAAGGCGCTCGAACCAGAATGGCGGCAATGCAGTGCCTGCGCGCAGCAGGATGAGGTTGTCGCCGGGACATGCCTGTACCGCCGCGCGCAGGGCGGATGCGCCATCGGTTGTGGAAAAAGTTCGTGTACCGGTGTCCGGCGGCAATCCGATCAAGCGCAGCCAGTCCGGCGCCGGTGCGGCACCGAAGATGCACACGCGTACCGACGGCTTCGGATTCACGAATCGCTACACATTCAGTGTGGCAATCCGCAAGTGGCATCGGCGCGGAAATCGGCGCAGGCGGAAACCGCGGGCGCAACCCAACACCGCGACGGCAAGCGAAAGCAAACGTTGCATGGCAATCTCCGGAAATGACGGCAGCGAACCGTCGGCGGATTATCCCGGAAGCGCGTTGCGCTGTCACCGAATCGGGTAGACTAAAGCCTGGTTCCGCACTGTCCCAGGAAACCTCTGATTAACCTGCTGCGCTCGACAGCTTGTGTGCCGGCGGTGCTCGAAATCCTCATTTGCTCTGCACGTAAACTCCGGTTTCTGCGCTCCGGTGGCCCACAATCTGCCTTCGCTCGCGACGGTTAATCAGAGGTTCCCAAGCTTTGTCCGCATCCGGTTTCGCACGCATCTGCCGTTTTCTCTGGCGCTGGCTGCGCGTGCCAGTGTGGCTGGGAATCGGCGTGCTGGCGGGTTTTCTCGGGCCGTATCTGCTCTATCTGGATGGCCAGGTACGCGGGCGCATGGACGATCTGTCCTGGAATATTCCCAGTCGCGTGTACGCGCGGCCGCTGCAGCTGCGCGCCGGCTTGCCGCTGTCGCCGCACATGCTGGATCTGGAACTGGCCGCATCGCGCTATGTGCGCGATACCGATGCGCATACGCCGGGACGCTATGCCGAGGATGGCACGCGTTTTGTCATCGCACGCCGCGCGTTCATCGATGTGGACGGACGCGAGCCGGCACGCCGTATCGCCGTGACGCTGTCGGCTGACGCGGTGCAGGAATTGCACGACGCCGATACTGGTGCGGCATTGGCACAGGCGCGACTGGATCCGGCGCGCATCGCCACGCTGTACGGCGCCGAGCAGGAAGAACGCCGTGTGGTCACGCTCGAGCAATTGCCGCCGTTGCTGATTACCGGTTTGCAGGCAGTCGAGGATCGCGATTTCAAATACCATCACGGTGTTGATTTTTCCGCGATCGCGCGTGCGGCGCTGGCGGACCTTTTCGCCGGTCACGTGGTGCAGGGCGGCAGCACGCTGACCCAACAGCTGGTCAAGAACCTGTTTCTGGATCGCGGCCAGCGGTTCACGCGCAAGCTCAACGAGGCGCTGCTGGCGTTGTTGATCGAGGCGCATTACGACAAGCACCGTATCCTGCAAACCTATGTCAACCAGGTGTTTCTCGGCCAGCAGGGCAATCAGGCCGTGCACGGATTCGCGGCGGCGTCCGAATTTTATTTTGGCCGCGATGTGCGCCATCTCGACGATGCCGACATCGCCTTGCTGATCGGGTTGGTGCGCGGCCCGAGCCTGTACGATCCGCGCCGGCATGCGACGCTGGCGTTGGCGCGGCGCAATCGCGTGCTCGATCAGTTTTACGAAACCGGACTGATCGATGCCGTGCGCTGGCAAGCGGCGCGGGCCGCGCCGCTGGATGTCCCGGAATCGCCCGGCCTGCCGCGCAATCGCACACCGGCGTTTCTGGATCTGGCGCGCACGCAATTGCAGCGCGATTATCCCGCTGCGCTATTGCAGCGCGCAGGCCTTTCCATCTACACCACATTGGCACCGTCGACCCAGACGTTGGCCGAAGCGGCGCTGGCACAGACGTTGAACGGACTCGACAAGAGGCAGACGACGCAACTGCAGGGCGCGATGGTCGTCACCGGTGCGCGGGATGGCCAGGTGCAGGCGCTGATCGGTGGCCGCGATGTGGACGATCCGGGTTTCGATCGCGCGCTCGACGCGCGCCGTCCGGTTGGCTCGCTGATCAAGCCGTTTGTCGATCTTGTCGCCCTGGCGCAGCCGGACAAGTATTCGCTGGCCACGCTGCTCGACGACAGCCCGGTCGACTTGGCATTGCCTAACGGTACGCACTGGACGCCAAGCAACGACGATCACGAAAGCCATGGCCGCGTGCCGTTGGTCGATGCACTGGCACATTCATACAATCTGGCCACCGTCCATCTGGGCCTGGCGTTGGGTGTGGACAAGGTGCGGGGCCTGCTCGAATCCTTCGGCCTGGATGCGACGATCAATCCCAACCCTTCGTTGTTGCTGGGTGCGGTGGATCTGTCGCCGTTCGATATCGCGCAGTTGTATCAATACTTCGCCGCCGATGGCCACGCGCTGCCGTTGCGCGCGCTGCGCGGCGTGCTCGATGCGCAGGGCCGACCGTTGACGCGCTACGGCATCAAGCCCGGTGCCGGCGATTACGTTGTGCCCGCGCGCTTGGTAAGCTATGCGATGCAGCAGGTGGCGCAATACGGCACCGCCCGCGCGATCGGTGCGCAGGGACTGGGCTATCTGCACGCGGCGGGCAAGACCGGCACCAGCGATGCGCAGCGCGATTCGTGGTTTGCGGGATTCACTGGCTCGCAGCTGACCGTGGTGTGGATCGGGCGCGACGACAACAAACCCACCGGTTTGTGGGGCGCGACCGGTGCCTTGCAGGCGTGGATTGGGTTGTTCCGCGCCATGCCGAGCGCGCCGCTGGCGATACCGGAAGATGGCATGGAGATGGCGTGGATCGACCCGCAAACCGGGCAACGCACGCAGCCGCAATGCACGGGCGCACGTGAGCTGCCGTTCATCGCCGGGCATCTGCCCACGGACACGGAACATTGCGTGTGGCAGGAAATCAAGTCGCTTTTCGGTGGCGGACACTAAGGCGCGGGCAATTCGAAAAATGTATACGATACAAATAAATACCATGTTATACAAAACGCTCATGCTAAGCGTTGTCCTGCTCGCCGGCTGTTCGCAGCCGCCGGCCAAGGCGCCGTCGCCGGGGTATGTTGATGCGGTTGCTGCAATCCGCGCACTCGGCGCCCAGTTCCAGTCCACGGTGCACGTACATCCATTGCGCGATCCCGCGGTCGACGGCTTGCTCGATCAGGCGCACAAATTCGAAGCGCAGCGACAGCCGGCGCAGGCGTTGGTCGAAGTGGGCAAGGCGTTGACGATCGCGCCGCATGCACCGGACGTGCTGCAATATGCGGCCGAGTTGAACGTGGAAACCGGCGATTGGAAACAGGCCGCCGCATTGGCGCAGCAGTCGTACGACGTGGGACCAAAAGTCGGCGGCTTGTGCGCACGCAATCTGGAAACGCTGGCGCGCTCGCTCACGGTGGATGGCGATGCCGTCGGTGCTGTGGCAGCGCGCGCAAAAATCCCTGCATGTCGGGTAACAGCGGTGCCGCGGTTTTGATTTGCTGTTTATTTATCGAGCAAAGCGTCGACTCGCCCTGCGGCCGAGCGTGTCACTTTGGAGCGCCAAGCATCCACTCGGCCTGCGGCCGAGCGTGTCACCTTTCTTTGCTTGTGCAAAGAAAGGTAACCGAAAGAAAACACACCCCGGTGCGACGCTCTCCGGGCGTCCTGCCCTGCGAGTGCGCGAGGTTGCTCCGGGGTTTGCTGAATGCACGTCCTTGTGCATGCAGCAAACTGGCGCGCATCGTGCGCGCCACTCTGCGAGCTTTCCTGCGCATCCTCGCCGTCGCACAGGGGCCCCGTTGTGGCGGCTTCCTGCCGCAGAAGCCTGAGGTACGCAGTCCAGGGATGGACGACTTCGTGCATGACGGGCGCCGTCCGCGGTGCCGAGTATTGTCGGCGAGGCGGGATCAGCCCGCAGGGGCGCGGCGATGGATCGCCGCGCTTGCGAAGCAGGACATGGACGTACTGTCTGAGCAACCCCGCAGAGCCGAGAAGCGCAGGGAATTTTGCGGCGCGGGAAACGCCGCAAAAAATCGCGCTCGGCGCCTAGCCTTTTGGTTACTTTTGGGCGATGCCAAAAGTAACCCGCTCGCCCGCAGGGCGAGCGGAAGCTTTGCTTTAAGAAGAAATCATGCATAAGGCAAGCGCCAGGGAATTACTTGGGCCAGACGGCCCATTCGCACGCGAAGTGCCGAACTTTGTTCCGCGCGACTGTCAGCAGGTCATGGCCGAAGCGGTCGAGGAAGCCATCGCCGATGCGCAAACCCTGATCGCCGAAGCGGGCACCGGTACCGGCAAAACGTTTGCGTACCTCGTACCGGCGTTGTTGTCGGGCAAGCGCGTCATTGTTTCCACCGGCACCAAGACGCTGCAGGATCAGTTGTTCCATCGCGATTTGCCGCGAGTGCGTGCCGTGCTGGGTGCACGTCTGAAAACCAGTCTGCTCAAGGGCCGCGCGAATTATCTGTGTCTTTATCGCATGGAGCAAACGGCCAAGGACGGACGGTTCTCCACGCATGAACAGGCCGCGCAATTGCAGGCGATCCGCGCGTGGGGCGAGCGCACCGGCAGCGGCGATCGCGGCGAATTCGCCGACGTGCCGGAGGATTCTCCGCTGTGGCCGCGGGTGACTTCGACTGCGGAAAACTGCCTCGGCGCCGAATGTCCTCTGTATGCCGATTGCTTCGTGGTTAAGGCGCGCCGCGCGGCGCAGGAAGCCGACCTCGTCGTTGTCAATCATCATTTGTTGTTCGCAGATCTGGCGATCAAGCAGGAAGGCTTCGGCGAAATCCTGCCCGGCGCGCACGCGTTTGTTCTCGATGAGGCACACCAGATACCGGAACTGGCCGGAGTTTTCTTTTCCACTCACGTGACCTCGCGTCAGGTCGTGGAATTGGGCAACGATACGCTGGCCGAATGCGGCAGCGTCGACGGCGCATTGGCGGTGTTACGCGATCCGCTGGATGCGATCGCGCCATCGCTCAAGCGCGCGCGCCTCTCACTGGACCAGTTGCCGGCCAAGGGCGCGTTCACGCAGATCGAGAACGAGGCGGGAGCGCAAACCGAATTGCATGCCTTGCAGGATGCGTTGCAGAAACTTGCCGAGGTCTTATCCACCCAAGCGGAACGCTCGCGCGGCCTGACCAGCGTGCATGATCGTGCCGAGGCGTTGTGTCAGCGTTTGCATCAGGTGCTCGACGGCAACGCAGGAGACGCCGTGCATTGGTACGAACTGACTGCGCAAGGCTTCGCATTCCATGCCACACCGCTGGACTTGGCGCCGCCGCTACGCGCTCTGCGCGAACAGTCGCACGCGGCGTGGATTTTCACGTCGGCGACGCTGTCGGTGGCAGGAAGTTTCGCGCATTTCGCGCAGCAACTGGGTCTGGACGATCCGGTAGAAGTGAGTGTGCCCAGTCCGTTCGACTTCACCCGGCAGGCACTGCTGTACATGCCACAAGGCCTGCCCGATCCGAATACGCCCGATTACACCGATCGTGTGGTTGCCGCGGCGCGGCCGGTGCTGGAAGCGGCGCGCGGACGCAGTTTCCTGCTGTTCACCTCACATCGCGCGCTCAAACGCGCCGCCGAGTTGTTGCAGGATTTGCCGTTTCCGCTTTTTATCCAGGGCAGCGCGCCGCGGCATCAGTTGCTCACCGATTTTCGCGAATCCGGCAATGGAGTATTGCTTGGCGCCGCCAGTTTCTGGGCAGGCGTTGACGTCGCCGGCGAAGCCTTGTCGTGCGTCATCATCGACAAACTGCCATTCGCCGCGCCCGACGATCCGGTACTCGAAGCGCGCCTGAGCGCGTTGCGCGAGGCCGGCGGCAACCCGTTTTTCGACTGGCAAGTGCCGGCAGCGGCGATCGCGCTCAAGCAGGGTGCCGGACGCCTGATTCGCGACGTCAACGATCGCGGCGTGCTGATGCTGTGCGATCCGCGCCTGAGCTCGCGCGCCTACGGCAAACTGTTTCTGAAAAGCCTGCCGCCGCTGCCGGTGACCCGCGAACTGACAGATGTGCAGGCGTTTTTCGGCTAACGATCTGCCCGGCTGACCCGGGCCGGAGTGCTTGTGCATCGACTTCGTTGCGCAAGACGCCTCACCACGCGCCCCGTTTGCCTGCACATTGCCAGAATCGGGTCGATGCACAGCCATGCTCGCCAGCTGCAATGCTTACGGGGTTCTGCGGAGAGGGACATGGCGGGCATGATCCACTCGACTACATTCAAGGTGCTCGGCATCGGCTTCCTCGCACTGTTGATGCTGATTCCGCTGGCGCAGGTGCAGGGACTGATCGGCGAGCGCAGCACACTGCGCGATAGCGCGATCGAATCGATTGCCGCGAGCTGGGGCGGTCGCCAGCAGCTGGGCGGGCCGGTGCTGGCAATTCCCAAGCGCGTGCGCGTGCAGACCAACACCGGCTGGATCACCCGGGACAGCACGGAAATCGTTCTACCCGACAATCTCGGCATTCACGGCACGCTGGCGCCGGACATGCGCCGCTACGGCATCTATGCCACGCCGGTGTATACGGCCGAACTCAAGCTCGAAGGCAGCTTTCTCGTTGGCGATCTCAAGACGCTCGGCGGCGACGAGACGACGTATCTGTGGGATCGCGCCGAACTGCTGCTGCCGGTCAGCGATGTGCGTGGCATTCGCCGCGTGTCGGAACTTGCCTTTGCCGGTGCGCACTACCATTTCGGTCCGGGCGCCGCCGACGTCGGTGGCATCAACACGATCGCCGTGCCGCTGGATTTGACCGCGCTCAAGAACAACGCGACATTCGCGCTGGACATCACCCTGGCCGGCACCCAGAGTCTGCACCTGCTGCCGCTGGCGCGGCGTACCGAGGTCGGTCTCGCCGCGGCGTGGCCGGATCCGAGTTTCGTTGGCGCCTTCCTGCCGGCCGAACATCGCCTCGATGCTGAGGGATTCCAGGCGCAATGGCAGGTGCTCGATCTGAACCGCAACTTCGGCCAGCATTGGCAGCAGGATGCGCAGCACGGGCAGGATTTGCGCTCCGCCGGCTTTGGCGTCGCGCTGTATCAACCGGCCAGCATCTACCAGCGCAATCAACGCGCCGGCAAATACGGCGTGCTGTTTATCGCCTTGACCTTCGTCGCATTCTTTCTGTTCGAGATACTGAAAAAACTGCGCGTGCATCCTGTGCAATACCTGTTGATCGGCGTCGCGCTGAGCACGTTCTATGTCGTGCTGCTGGCGTTGTCTGAGCAGATCGGGTTCGGATTCGCGTATCTTGCGGCGGCCGTGGCGGTCGTTATCCTGGTCGCTGGCTATGCGCATGCGGTGCTGCGCGCGCGTCACGCCGGTCTTGGCCTTGGCGCGCTGCTGGCGCTGGTCTACGCGCTGTTGTACGGTTTGATCGTGAGCGAGCAATACTCGCTGCTGATGGGCGCGCTGGCGCTGCTCGCGTTCGTCGCGGCGCTGATGTACCTGACGCGCAAGGTGGATTGGTCGCAGGCAACAACCGTCGCCGCCGGATGAGGCATGGTTGCCGATTGCCAGGCGTAGCAGGGATGATGTCCGCCTCGCATCAGCGCTACAAATGATGATATCGGAAGACGATGAACATGAACCTGCTCGCGATCGAAACCGCAACGGAATCCTGCTCTGCCGCATTGCTGTGCGGCGAGCATGTGCTGGAACGCAGCGAACTCGCGCCGCGTCGGCATGCCGAACTGATCCTGCCGATGATTCAATCGCTGCTGGACGAAGCCAGGCTCTCGCGGGGCCAGCTCGACGGCATCGCGGTCGGTCGCGGACCCGGTGCGTTCACCGGCGTGCGATTGGCGATCTCGGTGGCGCAAGGCCTGGCGATGGGTCTGGATATTCCGGTCGTAACCGTGTCGTCGCTGGCCGCGCTGGCGCAGGATGCGCCGGTTGATGATGCGTCGATTCTCGCCGTGATCGACGCGCGCATGGGCGAGGTGTATGCCGGCGCGTTCCGACGCAGCGGCAATGGCCTGGTCGAGGCCACCGGCGAGGAAAGCGTCGGCCTCGCGGAAAAGTTGATTGTGCCGCAAAGTACACAATGGAACATCGTCGGCAGCGGTTGGAGCGCCTATCGCGATGCACTGTCGCGGCGATTGCCGTCACCGCCACGATTCTCGGACGGCGCGCGTTATCCGCAGGCGTGTGCCGTGGCGCGTCTGGCCGCGCCACAATTCGCCGCCGGTTTCGGCGTCGCCCCGGAACGCGCGTTGCCGGTCTATCTGCGCGATAAGGTGGCGTTGACGCTGGACGAGCAGCGCGCCCGCTGACGCCAAAAAAACGGCGCGCGGGGGGGTGGGGGGCGCCGTGATCCGATTCCACCGCGACTGCGATCAGCGCTGCACGAAGGCACAGGGACTCTGGTCGAAACCGTCGATGAACAGGATATCTTCGGGCAAGGTGCTCCAGTCGATGTCCTGGAACAACGGCAGGGTAAGGTCGACCTTGTTGAAGATGCTTTCGTTGAGCGCCGGTTCCATCAACAGGTTTGGAAAGGCGTCGGAGCTGAAATGCGACACCGATGATCCGTTTTGGAAAGGATTCGGAGCGAACATGCGCACGCAGCCGGAATTGGTGCCGGCCAGCGGCTGGCTGGTATCGACACCAAGCGTGGCGTTCACGCCGGGCAGATTGGCCTTGATGGAGTTGCCCAGTGCCTGGGTGACGCCGAGCGAGGGAATCGTGACTGTCGGATCGCTACCGCCCATGCCCGGCAGGCCGGTCGCGGCGTTGTTCGCCACGATCACGCCGATGGCACCGGCATTTTGCGCGTTCTTCACCTTCACTGTGAAATTGCAGATTCCGCGATCGACCAGCGCGATCTTGCCGCTCACCGCGCCCGCGTTCGTGAGCGCCTCACAGGCATCGTTCACCGGCGCGGTGCCGTCGATCGCGAGCACCACGTCGGCCGTTGCCGGCGACTTCAGCACGCTGGGACCGAAGCTGGCGTCCTGCGCGGCATAGGCGCCGGCGATGCCGGGTGGGCTGTTGACGATCACCGCGATGGGATGGGCGAGGAACTTCGTCGATTGCTTGCTGGTGCGCGGCCCGGTCCAGACCAGATCCGGATCGTTGGTGCTCGATGCCAACCGTTGCGCATTGGTCATGTCCTTCCACAGCATGTTGGTGGAGGTGTCGTAGAGGTAGTAGCCCCAGATCGGTGTGGCCGTGGTTGAAATTGGCGAGCCATCGTTGTTGTACAGGGACACGAAGCCCAGACCATGGCCGAGTTCGTGGAATACCACGGGCAGCAGCGGGATGCGGTTGGACGGCACAGCGACGGCAGGATCAGTGTCGTACCACCAGCCGGCGTTGCCGGTCAGGCAAATGCCGTTGTCCAAATCGACGTTGAAGTTGGCGTTGATGTCGGCGGATCCCGACTGATCCGATCCGGCCTGCGAATTCGCTTCCGCCTGCACATAAAAGGTGCCGCTGCGCGGCGCATTGGAAAAATTCGCGTGCACGGTATTGGGTCCGGCCGATCCCAGCACCGCCGATGAGCCGCTGCACGTTTGCGAAATCATCTGCGCCTGCACGGCGATCGTCACCGCCGAGTTGAGCAGTTGTCCCCATTGATTGGCGGCGACGTTGAAGACACGCAGTCTGCACTGACCGAGCGTTTCTCCCACCTGACAGCCCGCCGAGAGATCGGGCGTGTTGGGATCGTTGAAACCGACTCCAGCGCCATTGCCGTTGCTGATCGCGAAAGTCGCGGTGGCGTGCGCGCGCGTGCTGCCAAAGGCGCAAGCGATGCCGGCGATCAGTGCGCACAGGGCAAGCGATTTAGTGGTCATCGCGCACCTCCTCCTTTTGCGGCTGCGATCCTTCCGGAACGAGCTTGTGCGTGGCGTCGGTGCACTGCACGCTCACCTTGCCGTCCTTGCCCACGGTGGCAATCAATTCCGAGTCCGCCGCGCCGTTGAGCACGACCTCGATCGAGCCGTCGGCGTGGTGTATTTCCTGCACGGGGCCTCGGTTCGGCAGCTGCATCCCTTGCGCAGCGGCGCGTTTTTGCTCCGCGGTCACCGGATGATCCACCAGTCGCCCGGTTTCCGGATCGATGTAGGCACGCAGTTGTGACGTCTGCGCAGGTGCAGCGCTGGCGGGCACCGAAGCCTTTTCGCCTGTGGCCGAAGACGAGGGTGGATCCGCGCGGGTGACGATGGGCGTGGCGAGGATGAAAGCACTACAGACAACGATACCGCTCACTGCGATTCGCATGGCGAAATACTCCCCAGGTCAAGTAATCAAGCACAACTGCGTGTACCGGTTCCCTCGACCTGTCCGCGCCGAAAATCCGGCGGATCAAACCGGACAAGTGCGATTGCGCCGAACACGATCCAGCATACGGCATGTTACGCCTTGTCGGGCGGCACGGCACGCTCGATCCAGAAGCTGCCTGCGGTCAATCAGGACGTAGGGCGCACGCAAAATTCCGGCGTCAAATGCTGCCAGCAGGCGATCTGTGCAACTGGCTTCTTGCGCAGCACGGCAAACATTTGTGTTGGCTTGATGCGCCCGGCGAGAATTTCTGCGTCGTCACGGGCATGCACGCGATCGATGAAATCGCGGTCCCAGTCGGCTTGGGCATCGAAGTGATGGCCAAAACTGCGGTCGACGAAGGGATAAATGATGTTGCCAAAGCCTATGAAAAGCTCGAAATGGAAGTACTCCGGTAGCAATGGCAGGATATCCTGCGCACGGATGCCTTCAAAGCTTTTTCCCGAGCAGTCCCAGTCGAGGAATTCGTCTTCTTGTCGCCGCAGTTGTTGATTGTACCGATAGCCGGTTGGCAATTCACGCCAGAACTCGCGCACGATATCCAGCGCTTCCGGCCAGCGCTGATGGCCGTTGCGTCCGATCATGTCCGCCGCGAGAAACAGTCCGTCGGAATCGATGGCGTCGCGAATTGCGCCGAACAAATGCTCCAGCTGCAGCACATGATGAAGACTGTGGTTTGCGATCACCGCCGCGTAGCGGTGCGTCGGTCGCCATGAATTGAAATCGCCAATCGTCGGGACGATCAGGGCACTGACGCCATGCTCGCGGGCCAGCGCGCTGCCGCGTTCAAGCATGGCGGTATTGATGTCGATGCATTCAATAAGAAAATCCTGCAGACCCGCTTGCTTGAGCGCACACGCAAGGCGCACTTCCAGATCGCAGTTGCCGGATCCCAGACTGGCGAACCGCGCAGGCTGTTGGCGTCCTTGCGCGGCTTGCTTGAGGTAGCGCACGAAAAACTCGTCCGGATTGGAAAATCCGAACGATTCCAGCCGCGGGCGCAGATGTTTGTTGGACCAATAGTGGAAGATTGCGGGCAGATCGTGCACCTTGATCCGCTCGGCAAACACCGACTGTTCCACGGCGATACGTTCCTGATAGGCCACCAAATCCACTTCGCGGGCGATTGGAATTGGTGCTGCGCGGCCTCGGATGCGCGCAAGCAAACGTTGCAACAGATTATCGTTCATGAGGGTCTAATCATTTGGTTTGCGCTTGGCGTTTCGGATCTGCGCACGCGATTCGCACAAATTGCTGATACTTAATCTTGTGCTGCGCCGCTGAACACGCATACTTCATAACTATCGAGTGTGCGGCAATCGGCGTTAGGATTTCCCTGCAATCTTGGCGCCCAGGAAGAATCGACGACATACACGTCGTCGCCGCTGAAGCGATGGGCATTGCTGTCGCGGTTCAGTTGCGCGCAATAGCGTTGTGTTGCACGCAGGTCCCAGCGTGCAAGATAACCGGAATTGAAGGTCATTCCGTGCTCTGCGGCCAGCAGTTCAAACGGCAGGTACGGGCCAGCTTGCTTGCCACAGGATGCTGGCGGAAACAAGGTCAGATGGTGTCGGCCGCGAACCAGATCGCTCCAACCAGGATCGGCCAGCGGTTTTGGCGGCGCTTCCCAACCGATGCCGGTGCGTAGTTGAGCGAAATGCAGGTGCATCAGCGAAAATTCCCAACCGCCGAAGATTGCTGCAAGTGCGAGCAAAGTTGCGGCCAGCGCCGGAAACCGCCGCAGCGTTGCACCAACCACACCGAGCAAGATCAGGTAATACGGCACCCAGATGAAGCGCCCGGATGAGCGGAACGTCGCCAGCAGAGGCGAATTTACCTGAAAATCCGTCAGTTTCCACGGTCCCACGGTCAAGGTCGTACTAGCCGCGAACGCGGCCATGGCAAAGGCCATCAACAGCAGTGGCCAGTGTCGCCGCGGCCAGCGGAAAGACTCTTTGTATGCCAATGCATGGACTCCGAGCAGGCACAACAACATGATCATGCCAAGCCCGAGATACGATTGGCCTTCCCATTGTCCGGGATCGGCCAGCGGAATGTCGGGCACAATATTCGAAAAACCTTGCGGTATCAGAAATTCGAGCAGATTGAAGCTGTACTTGCCGAAGGGTTGCCCGCCCGAGCCATCGCTGTAGTCGATCATGAATGCGCCGCTGAGCCACCAAGCAGCAAGCGACAAACCGATGGCAGAGGCAATTACGGCCAGCGCCTGCGCGTAGCTGCGGGCATGCTCGACTGCGGTGCGCCGGAACCAGTGCGTCAACGCGACGGCAAGGAACATGGCCGACAAGTACGGATGCACCAGTGCTGCGATTACGGCCAGCGACAACCACGGCCATGCTTCGCGCAGCAGCGACGTCGGTGGATCGGGCCGGAAATACAGCCACAATCCAGCCAGCAGCAGCCACTGGGCACTCAGGGTGTCGTGTACGAAGCGGCCCAGAAAAACCGGTGCCAGAAGGAAAAGTACGGCTCCGCACAATACTGCCGTCGTACTGGGCCGCAGGCGTCGCACCAGCAATGCTGCGAACAGCCCCTGCAGCAAACAGCTGATCAACAACCAGAGTGCAATGTACTGAAACGAAGCCGGCAATGAAGCTGCGAATGGCTTGAACGCGAATGCGAACAACGGCATTGCGTCTGTATAAATGATCGTCGTGCCGACGGGATACCACAGCGTCTGGATGCGTCCCGGCGGCCAGGTCCAGGGTGCGCCACGATACATGGTCCATGCGCTGTAATGCTCTGCCCAGTCGCTGTGCAGCAGCCATTGGACGTTGGTCGGATCGAGCAGGTCCAGCCCGATCCATGTGAAGAAAAACATGGCGCCGCACAACCCGCCGATGCAGGCAGCGCCCCACACCGGGATTACTTGCCGACGCTGAAGTGCGAGACCAAGGCACATCAAAAATGCCGCGACAACGCACAAGATGATCCGATCGCCGAGCAATGGAACGGAGGTGGCCGAAGCGCTGGCTTGTACTTGATTGAGTATCCGCCAGCAGTGTGCCAGCAGTAAAATCACGAGAAAGCAGAACAGGGCGATTTCGTAACGCGGCGTGGCCAGACGGTTCGGCGCCGGTGGGAATTTGCCGCGATTCAACACGTTCGGGTGCATGGCTGCTCGATCATCCCAAGGCAAGACGTAGTGGACGTTCCATCATTGTTGCTATTTTAAAGCGGGTATCTGTGGCGCGAGCAGGACTCCTTGATGGTGGGCGAAATCGATTACGGCCAGCCGATATGTTTTGTCGGGTTGGTAGTTGCGGATGTATCCGTCGAATCCGCGTTTGCGCGGAACGTCCAGGCGAAAAGCCGGCGCGCCCGGCGCGATAAAACTGAATTCGGCCACGCCTGCAATCGTGTTGTCGTCGGCGAGTACCGCCAATTGGCCGCTTTTTTCAATTCCGGAAATACCGGTTTTCACCACACCGGCGAAACGTGCGGCGCGCAAATGATCATAGGTATCGGTGAATGCATCGGCGGCTTGGACCTCGACGACAAAATCATGGTTTACCGACAGTATGCCAATCCAGTATTTGCCCACTTGCTGCCAAGCCGGATCGGCAAACATCGCCAGGTGCCGTACGCGCAACAAATTCAGCAGGCGCAGGTCTTCCTCAAAGTCAGCATCGGTTGTGCCATTGCCTGGAAAATATTTCTCGTCAAAGACACCGCTGCGCAATGCCGCAGCCGTGCGCTGACCGGACCGGTACACGATGCTGCCCCAGCCTGCCTGCATGACTTGTGTCGCGGACAAGATCAGCGGCAATGCAACGAGGAACGCCGCGCCGGAATATTTCAGCCAGCGCTTGCCGCTTTGCGCAACATCGACCAGCACCAGCAGACCAAGGCTCGACCAGAACAAGCTCGACCATAGAAGGTAGCGATCGGCGTAAACCTGATCGGCATTGGTCCGGAAATAATCCAGTCGTCCGATACTGATTTCCGCCGAAATCGCCAGCGCAAAGACAGCCACGCCAACGGCTAACGCTTGAAGCCGTGTCATTTGGCGGCGCGTATGGAGAAACCAAAGGCGCACCAGAAACAAGGAGATGCCAGCGAAGCCGATCAACACGCTGAGCGTACGCCAGCGCAAGGTGCTCGCCGCAACCACCGTATTGGCACTATCGGCAACCATGTGTCCGAGCAAGCTGGTTTTGTCGACCACGACCCAGCTGGCTGGCGGGTCCGCAAGACCAAGCCAGCCGTTGACCCAGGGTGCGGACAACCATTGCGCGGCGACGCGCAGGCTTTCCAGCGGCCGCACGCCCAGCATTTCGCGCACGCCTCGGTCGCCAGGCAGGACGAACAGATACAGGATAAGGCAAACCGCCATGGCGCCGAGCGGGAGCAACAACCAGCGCCACGGCAAGCGCAAGGTGAAAGCAAGCAGGAAAATTGCAGCAAACGTGGCAATTCCCGGCCCGAAGCAAAATGTCGCCGCAACACAAGCCACATTGGCCGCGCCAAACCAGGCTATGGAGCCGGTTGTATGCGCACGCCAGGTAGACAGGCAGGCGACAACGAGCAGGAGCATGATCGAATACGCGTGCAGCAACTCGTTACCGTGCAGCAGCATGCGCGAATTCCCCAGCCAGAAGATGGCGAGCACGCCGAGCAGCACGCCGGCCGAACGCGCGATCACAGGCAATGAACGTTCGCGCCAAGCCGCCACGGCAAGTATCGCCGAAGTCGAAATCGCGCAGCAGGCGCCGACTGATATTTGCAACAGTTGGTTTGCGGCGAACCAGTGGATTTCCGCCAGACGAACAAGGTTGGGCAGGATCGGGCGATGTCCGTTTTCCAGTTGCAACACGTTTTGCGGAAACGGCAGAGTCAGCAGCGTGTAGTAGCTGCGCCACTGGTCGAACATGGGTTGGAGCCATGCGAAATTGACGACGGCGCACAAGGTGGTCAGCAGAAAAAACCCGGCGCTTGCAAGAAACAGCATCGCCAGCAGATTGCAGGCGGTTGATTTCAGGTTGGGGCTTGTGCGGAATTTCATTCAACGATTCCAATCGCAAGCATCGGCCCGAACACCGCGCGTTGTCGTGTACAGGTTTCAGTCGGCCCGCTTCATGATCGAGGATGGCAATGGGAGCAAACCGGGTTTTGAACTACAATCGCGAAATAGTGTGCCTTCGAATAAGCGATTAGCGCCGATTGTCGCAAGCCAGCGACGATCCGAGCCATCTCATTGTAGCGAAATTTCGATTTGTTGACATTGGAAAATGACTGCGGAATGGACATCAAAGAGCGCGCCCAGCTCGGCGCAAACGCAGACGACCACTGGTATTACCGCAGCAAGGCGCGTGCGGTCGCGCGTCTGCTGCGCGGATTCGAACCGCGCATGCTGCTCGATGTCGGTGCGGGTTCCGGGTTTTTCTCGAAGTACCTGCTGGCGCACTCGACGGCGTGGGAGGCCTGGTGCGTGGATACCAATTATCCGATCGACAGCGATCTTGTGGAAAACGGCAAATCGATGCATTTCCGCAGGACGCTCGAACCGGTGGATGCCGATCTGGTGCTGCTCATGGACGTGCTCGAGCATGTCGACGACGATGTCGGCCTGCTGCGCGAGACCATCAACAATGCAGGCGCGCAAGCCACGTTTTTGATATCCGTTCCGGCATTCCAGTTCATGTGGAGCGACCACGACATCTTCCTGGAACACAAACGCCGCTATACGCTGGCGCAACTGGAACGCGTAGTCGCAGCGGCGGGATTGCGCGTCCGCCAAGGCAGCTATTATTTCGCTGCGGTGTTTCCGGCGGCGATGCTGATGCGCCTGCCGCGCAAGCTGTTCGGCGGCACGGATTTGCCGGCATCGGACTTGCGCATGCATTCGCGGCCGCTGAACCGGCTGCTCAAGTGCGTTTGTGCCGCTGAGCTGGGGCTGCTCGGGCACAATCGCTGGTTTGGCCTGACCGCCTTCTGCATCGCAACGAGCGAGTAAACGCCCGCACAGCGTCACCGGGACGCATGCAGATGGCCATCGCCGGCCATCACAAAATCCGGTTTCGGCAGGTCTTGCGCGAACGCTATCACGATAACGCGATTACCGATCGGCATGTGACGGTAGCTTGGAATATCGTGCAGCAGACGATGCAGGATGAAATCGTCGCGGCGGCGTTGGGTCTTGATCCGGATCGGTGAGTCAGCATGTGCCAGAACACGTGGTAGATCCTGATAGAGATGCTGCTGAATCCGGCCGATATGGCGGATTTCGCGGGTTTGCTGGTAGCCGTGCACCAGTACCACAAGGACGGGAACGACGAGAAGGATTCGCGCAGGTCGTGTGAGGCGTGGCCAGGTCCACGCCACGAATGCGCAGAGCCAGGCGCTGGCGAGATAGGCATATTGGTTGGCGCTCAAATCAAGAATCAGCACCGGACCCAATGCGGCGGCGAAGCCCAGCACCCAAACACAAAAGCGCCGCCAGCCGGCGTCGGCCATTGCGGCGAGGAGCAGGGCAAGGCAGATCAGCGCTCCGGTATTGGTCAGATGCGTGCGCGCGGCAATCACCTCGAAATGCCCGACAAGAAACGGAAACACCGCGTATTCGGCCAGGCGCTGCGGAATATTGGCCAGACTCCACGCATAGCCGGCTGCGGCATGCGCTGGATACAGAATAGTTTGCATGCGCAGGCACAGGTAAATCGCGACGATGCATGCCGCAGCCACAATGGACGCGGCAACGGTGCGGTCGCAGCGGCGTACTGCGGCGATCAATAGCACAGCCGGGAAAATGATCGCCGATTCCTTGCTCATCAGCGCGAGTGCGGCAAGGGCGGCTACCGGCAACGCACGAACGGCAGCTTGCGCAAAGGTGATCGCTTGCCCAGGCTGGACAAGCACATAACGCAATGCCAGCAGCAGGAAAATCAGGCACAGCGAATCGCCGAAGCTCGCAATCCATGCATCGGTGTAGATCGCGTACGGAGTGAGCAGGAAAATCCAGCACGCCAGTGCGGCGCGGCGCGGCGTCACCTCGAACGAGGTCAATACGTCGCGCAGCAACGCTGCCGCGGCCACGCCGAACAGCACGCGCAGCAGATGCATCAGCATCGGCTGGTAGCCGAACCAATGCGACAACAGCAACCACAAATTGAACGTCAACGGTCGATACTGGAACGGACTGAAATCGAACCACGCATTCCACGGCAACTGGGCAAGCCTGGGCTGGTCGGCGAATGCCAGCCATTGCAATTCGTCGTGACTGAAATAGCCCGGATTCAGAATCAGCGGCAGGGACAGCCCCAGCGCAATCAGCAAAAACCAGTACGGGTTTTCAAACGTGTATCCCGGCGCAGCGGCGGATGCCAACCGACGCACCGCCTCGTACGCGTTTGCATAGACACGCCGCGATCGGGCTGCAGAATTCACTTCGCGGCAGCTTCCAGTACCCGCTCGATTCCCGCGCGCGTCTGCGCACGCAACAGGCGTGGAGCGAGCTTGCGCAGCTTGGCGTGATCGCAGCCGGCGATGGCTTGGCGCACTTCCAGCAGCGAGCCGGGATGCATGGAAAAGCCGGTCAGGCCGAGTGCGAGCAGCAGCGCGGTACAGCGTGCGTCGCCGGCCATCTCGCCGCACAACGTGACGGTTTTTTTCGTGCGCACGCCGATGGCGAGGATCTGCGCGAGCAGCTTGAGCACGGCCGGATGCAGGGGATCGTACAACTCGCCGAGCGCATCGTTGTTGCGGTCGGCGGCAAGCGTGTACTGGGTCAGATCGTTGGTGCCGATCGCGATGAAATCCAGATGTCGGATCAGCGTAGGCAGGGTTAGCGCCGCGGCGGGTACCTCGATCATGGCGCCGAGCTCGAAATGATCGGCGATCTCGTGCCCGGCGCTGCGCAGGTCGCGCGCGCATTGCTTGAGCAGGCCGCGCACCGCGGTCACTTCTTCAACCCCGGTGACCATCGGCACGAGGATGCGTACCGGTCCGAACGCGCTCGCGCGCAGGATCGCACGCAACTGGGCGCCGAACACCTCGGGTCGGCGCAACGCCAGGCGCACGCCGCGCACGCCGAGCGCAGGATTGGGCTCGGCTGTAAGCGAAAGTCCAGTCGCGTCGGCTTTGTCGGCGCCCAGATCGAGCGTACGGATGGTTACCGGCGCACCGGCCATGGCCAGCACCACGTCGCGGCAGGCTGTGAACTGTTCTTCCTCGGTCGGCAGCTCGCGCCGTTGCAGGAACAGGAACTCGGTGCGGTACAGGCCCACGCCCTCGGCCCCGCAGGCGCGCGCCTGGGCCAGGTCCGCCGGCATCTCGGCATTTGCGAACAAGTGGATATGTATACCATCGGCAGTGCGCGATGGCGCGTGTTTGAAGCGCGCGAGCACATCGAGGTTGCGCGCCTGTTCGCGCTGGAACTGGCGGTAGCGGGCCAGATCCTGCGCGGTCGGATGCACCACGATCTCGCCGGAGCCGCCGTCGATCAGCAGCAAATCGTCGTCGGTCAGGCGTTCGAGAGCTTCACGCGCGCCGACCACCATCGGCAGACGCAGACTGCGCGCCAGAATCGCGCTATGCGACAGGGCACTGCCGCCGGTGGTGACGAGGCCGAGCACTCCGTGTTCCGTCAGATGCGCCACGTCGGCCGGTGCGATCGTGTCGCCGATCAGAATGGTGCCCACGCGCGTGGCGATTTGGCGCTCCGCGGGCGTGGTGTCGCGGCTGAGCGCCGCCTGCACGCGGCCGATGACGTGATCCACATCCTCGCGGCGACTGCGCAGGTAGGGATCGTCGATCGCGTCGAACGCGGCCACCAGGCGATCGCGTTGCGCCTTGAGCGCGGCACCAGCGCGATAACGCCCCTGGCGAATCATCGAATACAGTCCCGCGGTGAGTTCGGGATCGTCCAGAATCAGGCTGTGTGCATCGATGAATTCACCGACTTCGCGCGCCAGCGCACCGTGCAATTTTTCGCGCAGCGCGCGCAATTCTTCGCGCGCATGCGCCAGCGCGGTGCGCAGACGCTCGACCTCGGTTTCGATTTCGCCTTCCGCAAGCGGGCGTTCGTCGACACGGATCTGGCTCGGTTGCACCAGTCGTGCGCGTCCCAAGGCCATGCCGCGGGCGGCGCTGGTTCCGGCGATGACGAAACGGGTACTCACGCGCCCTCGTCGAATTTGCGCGTGAAAAGCTCGGCCATCGCGTCCAGTGCTGCGGCTTCGTCCGCACCGCAGGTGCGCAGCGTGATCGTACTGCCGATGCCGGCGGCCAGCATCATCACGCCCATGATGCTCTTGGCGTTCACCTGACGGCCGCCGCT
>JBOHYL010000082.1:0-8023 GCA_050737915.1 Rudaea sp. | reverse complement strand
AACTCGACCGCGCGCCCGGTCACATGCTCGACGACATGGGCCTTGCAGCCGGCGTCATCACCCAGGCCGAATACGACCTGTTGCAGGAAGCCGACGCCGCGCGCAACGAAGTCGTCGCCGTGGATGCGTTCGATCCGGAAACGTACAAGACCTTGCATTGAGTCCACGATGCATCTTGCGTTCGCTCCCATTGCGGTTCTGATCGCGTTTAGCGCGAATACCGCAGCGGAAACGGTATACAAATGCATCACGCCGCAGGGCAATGTCGCGTTCCAGGATCAGCCGTGTCCGACCGGTGCGACGCAGACGCAAGTGTGGTTGCCGGATGCGCCACCAGCGCCGGCGCAAGCGGCCGTCGCCACGCCGGCGGCGCCAGCTACTGACGCAAATCCACCGCCCGCAGCGCCGGTCGCCAAGCCGCTGGCTCCGCTGCCACCGTTGTGGGTTTGCGAAAACGCGGACGACGGCTCGCGTTATTTCAGCCGTAACGGCAACCCACCGGTGCGTTATGTGCCGCTGGGCGTACTCGGCTATCCGGGGCAAAGTCTGAGCCAAGCCTACGGGCCGGGCGGCATCGGCGTATCTGCGCCGGGCCTGCGTCAAATTCCTATCGACCATTCGCCAAGTGCAGCGATCGCCGGCGATTACACGCCATTGCAAGATCGCTGCGTGCGCGCCTCGCGCGATCAGACCTGCGGCTGGCTGCAAAAGCAGTACGACGAGGTCACGCGAAAACTGCACTATGCGTTCAAGGATCAACAGGTGATCTTGCAGCCGCAAGCAGATGAATTGGTTAGCCAGTTGAACGGTTGTTGATTCAGGTCCCCTACGGTGCCAGCGCAAACTCGGAATATTTCTGCTCGTGTTCGAGCAGAAACTGCTTGACTGGCAAGCCACCGCCGTACCCGGTCAAGCTGCCATCGGCGCCGATCACGCGGTGGCATGGCACCACGACCGCGATCGGATTTTGCCCGTTCGCCGCACCTACTGCGCGCGACGCGCCCGGCTCACCGACGCACTGCGCAATCTGGCCGTAACTCGCGGTCGCGCCATACGGAATCCGCAGCAATTCCAGCCAGACGCGTTGCTGGAAATCCGTGCCCTGCGGCGCGAGCGGCAGATCAAACTGGCGCAGCTTGCCGGCGAAATAGGCTTTGAGTTGCGCGCGCGTCTCGTGCAGCGCGCCAGGGCCGCGCTCCCAGTCCTCGCCCAGCGGCGTGGGATGGCGGCCGCGCTCGAACGCGACATGGCGCACACCCTGCCCGTCCAGCACGAGCAAAAGACGGCCGACCGGCGAATCGAAATAATCGTAATACACACTTGTCATTGTAGAAGCCTCAGTTCGCATTGCGCCATAGATGCATCACCGCGTACGCGCGCCAGGGGCGCCAGCGCTCGGCGATGGATTCGAGCATGCGCGCCGACGGCGGCGCACCGCGATCCGCGAGCGCCTTGCGCAGGACCAGGTCACCGGCCGGAAATGCGTCCGGATGACTCAGCGCGCGCATCGCGATGTACTGTGCGGTCCACGCGCCGATGCCCGGCAGTTGCGTCCAGCGTGCGACGAAACGATCCAGCGACTGCTGCGGGTCGAAATCGACGTCGCCGTCGCAAAGCGCACGCGCCAGCGCAGTGAGTGTGTTTGCGCGAGCGCGGGTCAGGCCGATGCGAACCAGGTCCGCATTCGCCAGCGTTTGCGGCAGCGGAAACAGGTTTACGGTTTCGCCATCCGGCATTGGTACGGGCGTGCCGAAGCGCTCGACCAGACGCGTCGCCAACGTGCGCGCAGCTGCGACGCTGATTTGCTGACCGAGCACCGCGCGTACCGCGATCTCGAAACCATCCCAACCACCCGGCAGGCGTTGACCGGGATGGCGACGCACACAGGCACGCAAGCGTGCGTCACGACGAAGCTGCGCATTGATCGCGGCGATGTCCGCATCGACGTCGAACAGGCGACGCACGCGTGCACAGATCGTCTGCAACTGCGTGCTGTCAGCAAATTCCACGCGCAATGCAAGCGCGCTTTCATCGGGCGACTGCGTCACGCGCAATGTTCCGGCCGTCTTGCCGAACGCAAAGCGACGCGTATAACTGTGCTCATCCACGCGTTCGATACCAGGGGTCGCGCGGCGTGCGAAAAACGCGAGCAGCGCGGAGAAATCGTACGGCGCACGGTACGGCAAGCGCAACGTCAACGCATTCGCATTCGATGTTGTCGCTTGTTCGCGACGTAACACACGCGGGGCGAGACGGTAGCCGGTCAGAAACGCCGTATTGAAGCGGCGCAAGCTGCCGTAGCCGGCCGCATGCGCAATCGTGGTAACCGGCAGCTTCGTTTCGGTCAACAGCTTTTTCGCGAACAACAAGCGTCGTGTTGCTGCGATTTCCAGCGGACCGGCGCCGAGTTCCGCGACGAACAGGCGGCGCAGATGGCGCTCGCCGACGCCGATGCGGTGGGCGAGTTGCGCGACGGAACCCGAATCCAGCGCGCCGGCTTCGATCATGCGCAATGCCGCCGCGACCAAGTCGCTTCGCGCGCGCGTGAGCGGCGTGCCGGGCGCCGCTTCCGGCCGGCAACGCAGACAGGGCCGGTAGCCGGCGCTCGCTGCCGCAGCCGCGTTCGGGAAATATTCGACATTGCGCGCGAGTGCTGTCGGCGCGGGACACACCGGCCGGCAATAAATTCCCGTCGTGCGCACGGCAGTGAAGAACAGGCCGTCGAAGCGCGCGTCGCGCGTCAGGCGTGCCTGCTCGCAGATGCGCGTATCGGGCGTGGCACTGGCGGAAGCGGTCAGCATAGCGGCAATGCTAACGCCACCGTCGGGACGAAACTAGCCGTTTTCGGCCATGCTGGTCAGAATCCGTACTTGAGGAATCCGCCGTCGACGGCGACGATTTCTCCGGTGATGTAACTCGCCGCCGGCAGGCACAAGAATGCAGCCGCGGCAGCGACTTCCTCCGCTTCGCCGATCCGACCGAGCGGCGTGCGCGCGAGCACTTCGTCCAGATAATCCGGATCCGCAAGCGCGCCTTGCGTGCGCTGCGTGCGGATATACCACGGCGCGACCGCGTTCACGCGAATACCATCTTCGGCCCATTCGCATGCAAGATTCTTCGTCAGCTGCACGAGCGCCGCCTTCGTCATGCCGTACGGCACGCCGGTGCGCACATGCGTAAGCCCGGACACGGAGCTGACGTTCACGATCGCCGCGTTCGCGTGTTCGACCAGATGCGGATGCGCAAGCCGGCACATCGCAAATGCGGACAAAAGGTTCGTCTCGATCACGACCTGCAAGTCCGTATCCGTGTACTCCAGCGTGTTCTTGTGCACGTTTGTGCCGGCGTTGTTCACGAGCAGCGATAACGCGACATCCAGATCGCGAACCCAATCGAACACTTCCAGGCGCTGTTCGTGGTCCGCAACGTCGGCCGCGAACGCGAGGACTTCGCGATCCGGGAATTCCTCGGCGAGTTCCGCGCGCGCGGTTTCCAGATGCGCTTCGTCGCGCGCAATCAGCAGCACGTCGGCGCCGAGCGCGGCGAACTCGCGCGCACAGGCCAGGCCTATGCCCGCACTTGCACCCGTGATCAGGCCGGTTTGGCCATCCAGACGCCAACGGGTCGGATTCGCCGTCATGTTCGTCCTCCGCCGCTTGAGATGCCCGCGGCTACGGTGCAGACTCTACGCATTCCACCGGGAGATCGCCATGAAAATCGCCCCCATCGCGCTGGCCGCGTTCGCACTTTGTTTGACCGCCTGCGGCAGCAGCGAACCGCCACCACCGAAAGCCGCCGCCGCGCAACCGGCCGAGCCATTGCCGGACTCGAACGTGTTCAGCAGCGACGTCAAGGCGTTGAACAAGGCCAAGGACGTGCAGAACGTCGTCAACGACCAGCAAAAAGCCGCCGACAAACAGCTACAGGACGATGGCGGCGGTTAATCACTTGCGCTGATTGAATTCCCCATAAAATCACACGTCATGCCGGAAAGGTCGAAGCCCGCGACAGTGGGCTGAGGGGCACCCAGACCGCATGGACACCATCCGTGGCAACTGGATTCCGTCATTTCATGCCGGAATGACGGGGTTATCGCATTTGGCAAAAACAATACGCGTACACGCCCAGCTTTTTGGCTTGTGCCGCCTGCAGTAGCTTGAGCTGATCGCGCACATCGGGTTGGGCGAGCAGGGTCAGCGGCATGTCCGGCAGCACCGCATGCGCGTAGTGCGCCAGCGCGTCGTTGCCCAGATTCATGGCTAGCCGTTCCCAGGTCGATAGCGGTTTTTCGACGTAGCTGACGCGATATTCCGTGCCCAGATTCGCCGCTTTCGCCGCGGCGGCGATCGCGTCTTCGATGCCGCCGAGCCGGTCGACCAGACCGCGTTGCTGCGCCTGCGCACCGCTCCACACGCGCCCGCGCGCGATCGCGTCGATCTGCTCGGGAGTCTTGCGGCGCGCCGCAGCAACCTTGTCGATGAAATCCTGATAACCCTTGTCGATCACAGCTTGAATCGTAGCGCCAACTTTCGGATCCAGCGCGCGGCGCGGATCGATCGCATCGGCCAGCGGCGTGGTGCCGACGCCGTCGGTGTGGATGCCGATCTTGGCCAGCGTGTTCGGAATGCCGAAGAACAGGCCGAAGATACCGATCGAACCGGTGATCGTGGTCGGCTCGGCAAAAATCTGATCACCATCCATCGAGATCCAGTATCCGCCGGATGCGGCCACGTCGCCCATCGATACGATGATCGGTTTGTGCGCCTGCTTGGTCAGCTCCACTTCGCGCCGGATCAGCTCGGATGCAAACGCGTCGCCGCCGGGCGAATTGACGCGCAGCACGATCGCCTTGACCGCATCGTCCTCGCGCGCACGCCGGATGAGTTTCGCCGTGGAATCGCCACCTACCGTACCTTGTGGCTGGTCGCCACCGAGAATTTCGCCCTCGGCCACCACGACCGCGACTTGCGGACGCCGGTCCAGCGTCGTTTCCCGTTCGAGCATGCCCGCATAGTCCTGAAAATCGATCTGCCGGAACGTGTGCTTGTCCTTGACGCCTTGCGCGATCAGCCAGTCGCGCGCCTGATCGGGCGTAGCCAACCGATCGACCAGTTTGTTGTCCAGCGCCAACTTGGCCATGTCGCCGTGGGCGGCCGCGACCGCGTCGGCATAGTTGTCGGTCAGCGCTGTGAGTTTGGCGGCATCCAGGTGCCGTGCGGCCGCGATGTCCTTGACGAAATCACCCCACACACCGTTCATCCAGTACAGCGCGGCTTCCTTGGCGTCGGGCGAGGCATCGTTGCGAATATATGGTTCGGCGTAGGATTTGTATTCGCCGACGCGGAACAGGTGCACGTCCACGCCGAGCCAGTCCAGCGCGTCCTTGAAATACGTGCGGTATGCGCCGAAACCGGTAATCAGCACGCCTTCGAGCGCGCCAGGATGCAACAGGATCGTGTTCGCGTGAGCGGCCAGATAATATTGGCCCTGGGTCATGCCGTCGGATACGGCCACAACACTTTTTCCGCTGGCCTTGAACCGATCCAGCGCCGCGCCGATCTCGCGCAGCGTGGACACACCGGCACTGTCGATGGCATCGGGTTTGAGCACGATGCGCGCAATGCGCGGATCCTTCGCCGCACCATCGATCGCGCGCAGAATGTCGCGCAACTGCACTTGCTTGATCTTGTCGCCGAGCATGCCGGACAACGCGCGTTGCGCTGCGTCGTTCGTGTACTGTTCCACAATGGCGCCTTTCGGATCGAGCACCAGTGCGGTGCGATCCAGCAATTTCGGCGCGCCACCGCGCATGGCGACGAAGAACACGATCAGCAGAAACAGCGCGATCACGCCAAACACCAGGCGCCGGGTGAAGTTGAACAAATTCCACACACCGATGAGAATGCGCGCGAGAATGCCGCGTTGTTGCTCAGCCATGGGAGTTCTCCGAAACAAAGCTCGAGCGTAACCGATGCGATGGCGGCAAGCACGCACCGGAAGTCATGCTGCTGCTCACGCAATACACTGATTTTGCTACGCGCGTCAAGCGCGTTACGCCTATTTCGCTGCGCGCGCCAAGCGCACAAAGCGCAAGAACAACAGAGCGGCGGCGACGCTAAGGCCGGCGATCATGCCGATCCACATGCCGGGTGCGCCCAGGTGCACGTGAAAGCAGATCCAGTATCCGGCCGGCATGCCGATGCCCCAATACGCAAGTGTCGTGATCGCCATCGGCACCGTGGTGTCCTTCAGGCCGCGCAAGGCGCCATTCGCGGTGACCTGAATGCCGTCGGAAAACTGGAACGCGGCGGCGAACAGCAACAAATGCGCGGCGAACGCGGCCACCGCCGTGTCGCCGGTGTACAGCGCCGCGATGGCGTGCGGGAACAGCGCCATCGCCATGCACGACACACATTGCGTGACCAGAGACGCGCCGATGCCGATGAAACCGGCCCAGCGCACGCCATCGCCATCACCGCGCCCGGCCGCGCGACCCACGCGCACCGTGGTCGCCATCGCCAGACCCAGCGGCACCATGAACGTGATCGAGGCGACATTGATCGCGATCTGGTGCCCGGCGACCGCGTCGGCACCGAGCGAACCGATCAACAGTGCCGCAGTGACGAACAGACTCGCTTCCATGAACAGCGTGATTCCCATTGGCACGCCCAGACGCAACAAGTCGACGATGGTGCCAAGCTGCGGCCATTGCCAGCGCGCAAACGGCGCAAACGGCGCGTAGTGGCGGCGGCGCGCGATGTACAGCGCGAACGCGGAAAACTGCACCCACAACACCGTCGCCGTGGCCATGCCCGAACCCTGCGCGCCGTGCGCAGACAATCCGAACGCTCCATACATGAACACATAACCGACCGGCGCGAGCAATACCAGGCCGAGCGCACCAAAGTACATGGTCGGGCGCGTCAGCGTCAGACCTTCGGAAAATCCGCGCAACGCGAAATAACCGGTCAATGCCGGCGCGCCCCAGGAAATGGCGTGCAGAAATTGTTGCGACTGCGCAGCGATGCCTGCGTCGATGCCCATCACGCGCAACAACGGCCCGGCGTGGCGTACCGCGTAAAACAGCGCCAAGCCGAGCGCCGCTGCCAGCCACAACGCCTGCCGCAGCAAGACGCCGATGCGTTCGCGTTCGCCCGCGCCGGACAAATGCGCCACCGTTGGCGGCATCGCCATCATCACGCCGATCGCGGCGACAATGGCCAGCGTCCACACGTTCGCACCGATCGCGACCGCGGCCAGCGTCTGCGCGCTGTAGTGCCCGGCAAGCACGGTGTCGACCACGTTCATGCCGATCGCGGACAACTGACCAAGCACCAACGGCGCGGCCAAACGCAAGGTGTCGCGCAATTCGTAGCGCAACCGCGCCGGCTGGGATCGCAGGATCGACAACATACGGTTTCATCTGTGGGCCGCGCAGTGTAACCGCATGCGGCATGATCGCGGCTGCTCTTCGGGCGCGATATCGGCTACATTGCGCGCGATGGAAAACGTCCCCGCCGAGCCCGCGGCGTCCGCCTCGCCGCCGCCGACCTGCCTGAATTGCGGCGCGCCTTTGCAGGGCGCGCATTGTCACGCCTGCGGGCAGCCGGTGAAGGGCATGATCCGGCCTCTGTCGAGCATGCTGCACGACGTCGCCGACACCATCTTCAACATCGACTCGCGCATCTTCCACACCCTGATTCCGCTGTATTTCCGGCCGGGCTATCTGACCAACGAGTATTTTGCCGGTCGCCGGGTGCGTTATGTCACGCCATTCCGGCTGTATTTTTTCCTCAGCGTGGCCGCATTTTTCCTCATCCAGAGCTCGCTCGGCAGCCTCAAACTGCACGCACTGAATTTCGGCGGCGACAGCCGCAGTATTTCCTCGGCGATGACGCCTCGGGATGTCATCACGCGACGCGACGCTGCCTTGGCGCAACTGCAATCGGGCAAAACGATCGCAACTTCCATCATCGACGCGACGACGCCTGTGGCCGATCAAGCCAAACAGGCGATGACAGCC
>JBOHYL010000081.1:0-2934 GCA_050737915.1 Rudaea sp. | reverse complement strand
CTTGAACTCCGCGCTGAACCGCTTGCGCTCCCGCTTCCTCTCCACTTTCGTCTTGGTCATCTGTCTCACCTCGGATTGCGATATTGAATCGCTTATCCGGGTGTCCGAGAAGCGGGGGCAGGATCAGCATGCTCAACATCACGATGCGCAATGCCGGATAGCGGGCGCGCAGATCCGGCACCGCCGCCAAGCCGCTGCCGCCACGCAGGGAAATATCCAGCACGAGTACGTCCACCGCACCCCCATCCAGTACGACGTCGGCTTCGGCCAGGCTCGCGCACTCGCCAGCGATCGCCATGTCCATTTCGCGCTCGATCAGCGCGCGGAATCCCGTGCGCACGATGGCGTGGTCGTCGACAAGCAGGGTGCGGATCATGCGCGCATTGTCGCGCGGGAACGCGCGGGCGAGGTAGGAATTTTTCTGATCGACAAAACCGATCGGTTTTTCGATGCTAGCCGCAGTTATAGGGGAAATGTATGGCCGTCGAACATTGGTCAGGCATAACGGGAAGCGCATGATGGATGTCTGGCTACTGCGCGCGGGGCAGAAGTATGGTCCTTATTCGCTGACCGAAGTTGAGCAATGGTGGCGAAGCGGGCAACTGCACCATGGCGATTTGATCTGGCACACGGGGTTGCCGACTTGGTTCTCACCGCAACAAGCCTTTTCAAGGACACCGCCGGTAGCGACGCCCCTCGCACTCGCGTCCGCTGGAACTAGCGAAGACCAGATTATTCGGCGTTTGGCCGATTACGAAAAAATCTCTGCATGGCTATGGATGATTCTGGGCATTGTGCAGGTGCTTACGCTCGTGGCTGCGATTGCGGGTGTCTGGAACATTTTCGCCGCCTACAGTCGCTTTCGCGTCGTGCCACGCATCAAGGCGCGCGACCCGGAAATTCCGACGGCTTACGAAGGACTTGGCGGAATTATTCTCATCGGTGTCGTCAACCTCTTCGTGGGCGGCGTCATCGGTGTCGTCTTTGCCGTATTCGATTTATACGTGCGTGACAAGGTGCTAAGCAATCGGCAACTGTTCAACGCCACACCTGCACAAGCCGCGCCTGCCTGACTGCCGGCCTGATCCAATGGATTCCATCACTCAAAGGGGAAACGCATGAACGCCGTGATCCTTACCGGGCGTACTCTGGCCGGCTTCATCGATCAGCACGTCTGGCAGCAGGTCGCCGCCATATTTCAGTTGGATCCGGATGCGTTCGGCAGTCGCGTATTGCAACGCTGTCCGATCGCGGTACGTGAAACTCCCGACGGCGACGAAGCGCAAAAGCTGCGCTTGCGCCTGAATCAGTGCGGCGCGGAAGTGGAACTGGTGCAAACTGACGGCACCAAATGGCAGATCGAGCGCAACGGCACTGTGCTCGGCCCAGTACCGCTATCGTTTCTCGCGCTGGAAAATGCGACCCGGCGGCTGCCACGCGAAACCAAGGTGAAGCGCACGACAGACTCGACCTGGATCACGCTGGAAAGCGCGGTCGCTGGCGATACCGCCACACGTGTTTCGCTTCAGCGTCCGCCGGAATTGGCGGCAGCATTGCAAGCAGCGCCGCTACCGGCGTCGCCTACGGCATCACCGCTACCGCCAAACCCACCACCTGTGGCGGTTTCACTGCCATACCAGCAGCCAGCAAACAACATGGGGATGGGTTCAATGTGTCCTTTCGATTCACCTGATAACTGGTGGATGCATTGGGCTGTGCTAACCGGCGCATTGTTCTTGATCGGTATTCTGCTTGTGCTCTGTACCGGCAACTCCGATTGGTGGTTGGTCATTAGCTGCGCGTCGGCATTTTGGGTCTATTTAGACGCAACGACGCATCGTGTTGGCAAGGTCGAACCGGCTCGGACCAACGAAGATCCGTCCCAGGCAGTCAATTTTGCAAACAACTATTCGGCCGGGCTTTGGGCCATCCTCATATTGCTGCTGTGGATCATCGCGCTTCCTTACTATCTGGCCAAGCGCCGCGTGCTCTTTACGCGTGCAAGTCAGTACCCCGTCGATGCGCCCGCTCGCATTCCCAAGCTAGTCGCACTGGCAGCAATCACCCTGTTGCCGATTCCTTTCATTCTCAATTACAGCGATGTACCGGCCTGCGATTCAAGCGAGGCGCAGACCACGCTTCGCGAAATCTTCTCAAATAAGGGAATTACTCTCACTGATATTTCGCTCATGGGTCAGAAGCGATTCGATCACGGAACCGAAACGCGCGAATGTTCGGCCAATGTCAGCGATGGGACAGGAAAAATGTTCATCCATTACAAAATTTCCTGGGCGGACAAGGGGAAGGGCCAGTATGAGGTCGACCTCACGGACTAATGAGTCGTTGACTGAATCTGGCCAACATCACTAATTGGAGTGGACCCGAATGATCGCTTGCAAAAGTTGCGGAATACAACTTCCGGACACGACTGCTACCTGCCCTCACTGCGGCAGAGTTCAGGGCGAGAAAGATTCCGACCTGACTAAATACCTGCTGCCAACGGGCAGATCAGGCTGGGCCATCGCCGCCGGTTACCTCGGTCTGATTTCCATCCTGCTCGTTCCAGCTCCAGCTGCACTGTTCTGCGGAGTCATGGCTCTGCGCGACATCGGCAAGAATCAGCAGAAATCCGGGATTCCCCGCGCGGTGTTCGGCATCGTGTTGGGCGCGCTCGGCACGGTCGGTTTGGTAATGGCTTTTCGGTAAGATCTGCGTCGGCGCTGCGATTCGCCGCGTCAGCCAAACTTGCATCCTTGCGGCCCCGATCCTTAGGATCGGCCAGATGACTGCATCATTCGCAAGCGATATGTGATCCTGCCCCCGCTTCTCGGACACCCGGATAAGCGATTCAATATCGCAATCCGAGGTGAGACAGATGACCAAGACGAAAGTGGAGAGGAAGCGGGAGCGCAAGCGGTTCAGCGCGGAGTTCAA
>JBOHYL010000080.1:0-1923 GCA_050737915.1 Rudaea sp. | reverse complement strand
GACGCAACCTCAAGGCTGCCGCGCTTTACCTCAACCGCGAACTGGCCCAGCTCGAATTCAACGTGCGTGTACTCGCGCAGGCGCAGGATGCCGCCACACCCCTGCTCGAACGCCTGCGCTATCTGTGTATCGCCAATTCCAACCTCGACGAATTCTTCGAAGTGCAGGTGGCGATCCTGCGCCGCCACATGACGTTCGGCGACGCCGTGCCCGGCGCGGATGGGCTGTCCGCCGGCGAGGTGCTCGCGCGCATCCGCAAACGCGCGCTCGAGCTGGTGCGTGCGCAATATGCGTTGTGGAACGGCACGCTGCTGCCGGAACTGGATCGCGAAGGCATCCGCTTTCCCGAACGCGCACGCTGGACGGCAAAACAGAAGCGCTGGCTGCAACAGTATTTCCGCACGGAGGTGTTACCGGTACTCTCGCCGCTTGGCCTCGATCCCGCACACCCGTTTCCACGCATCCTCAACAAGAGCCTGAATCTCGCCATCGCCCTGCGCGGTCGCGATGCATTCGGCCGCGAAGGCCACATGGCCCTGTTGCGCGCGCCGCGTTCGTTGCCACGCATCGTGCGCCTGCCGACGGAAGTGTCCTCACGGCCCTACGAGTTTGTGTTCCTGTCCAGCATCCTGCTGCAATTCGTCGACGAATTGTTTCCCGGCATGCAGGTCAAGGGCGCGTATCCGTTCCGCGTCACCCGCAACAGCGAGTTGTTCGTCGACGAGGAAGAAGTCGAAAACCTCGCCCACGCATTGCGCGACGAATTGCGCGAACGCGGCTTTGCACGCGCGGTGCGGCTGGAAATAGCTGACAGTTGCCCGAAGGGAATTGCCGGTTTCCTGATGCGCAATTTCGAACTGGACGAAGCGCAAATCTACCGCTGCAACGGTCCGGTCAACATCCATCGCGTCACCGCGATCTACGATCAGATCGAGCGTGCGGACCTGAAATTTCCGAAGTTCACGCCGCGCCCGCCAGCCGAACTCGTCGCCGAACGCAATGTGTTCGAGGCGATCGCTGCACGCGACATCCTGCTGCATCATCCGTTCGAGTCATTCGGCAGTGTGCTCGAACTGCTGCGCCAGGCCAGCATCGATCCGCACGTGCTGGCGATCAAGCAGACGCTGTACCGCACCGGCGCCGATTCGCCAATGATCGCCTTGCTGATCGAGGCGGCGCGTGCGGGCAAGGATGTCACCGTGGTCGTGGAATTGCGCGCGCGCTTTGATGAGGAACAAAATATAGACTTCGCCAACCGCCTGCAGGAAGCCGGCGTGCAAGTCGTGTACGGCGTGGTCGGCTACAAGACCCATGCCAAGATGCTGCTGATCGTGCGCCGCGAACATGGCGCGCTGCGCCGTTATGTGCATCTATCCACCGGCAACTACCATCACCTGACCTCGCTTCTGTACACAGATCTGGGCCTGATGACGGCCAACACCGAAATCGGCAACGATGTGCACGCGCTGTTTCAGCAGATTTCCGGACTCGGCCCCGCGATCCGGCTCCAGCGTCTGCTGCAATCGCCGTTCACCCTGTACAAGTGCGTACTGGAAATGATCGAACGCGAAATCGCACACGCACGCGCCGGGCGTCCGGCGCGAATCGTGGCCAAGATCAACGCGCTCAACGAAGCCGGCGTGATCGAACTTCTTTACAAGGCCTCGCAGGCCGGCGTGCAAATCGATCTGATCGTGCGTGGCGCTTGCACTCTGCGTCCGGGCATGACCGGCGTTTCCGAGAACATCCGCGTGCGTTCCATCATCGGCCGCTTTCTCGAACACAGCCGCGTCTACTGGTTCGCGAACGGCGGCAAGGCGCAGCTGTATTGCGCCAGCGCCGACTGGATGGAGCGCAATTTGCTGCGCCGGATCGAAGTTTGTTTTCCGATTCTGGATGCCGAACTCGCACAGCGCGTCTATT
>JBOHYL010000079.1:0-19081 GCA_050737915.1 Rudaea sp. | reverse complement strand
CTATTCACGTTGAGCAAAGGCATCGAACTTCAGCGCTGGAGTCGCGGTGAGGGTGCCGAACCTTCCTACCTCGCCCCGAATGCGCCAGGCGGCGTCATCGTCGACTACAGCTTGCCGATCAAACTCGAAGTCACTGACGAGCAGAAAAAACTCGAGCAGACGCCGGTCAAGATCGAAGTCCACGATTCCAAGGGACGGCTGATCGCCACACATTACGGACCATCCAATGCCGGGGTAAACCGCTTCGTGTGGGACATGCGCTTCGACGGGCCGACCAAGCTCGATTTCGAAAAACCGTCGCTCGAGGGCAAGCCGCCGGAATGGGCGCAGGGCCCAACCGGTCCGCAAGTAATGCCCGGCATTTACCGTATCAGCGTTACCGCCGACGACCACACCGAGCAGGCGCAAGCAACCGTGAGTGCCGATCCAAACCAGGCGCCGGCCGAACTCAATCAGCGGCAGAGCGTCGAAGCCGCACTGGTGGCCCGCGCGCAGGACGATGCGATGAACCGCATGCTCAACCGCATCAGCGCAATGCAGTCGCAATTGAATGCCTACGCAGCGGACGTGACGAAACAGACGAACAGCAACGATGCCGACGTGCAGGCGCAGGCCAGGGCGCAGCAGGACCTGGTCGCCAAGGCCAAGGCATTGGCCAAGCAGCTCGGCGATCTGAAGGATTCCGTCTACGAACCGAAAGTGCAACACACCGTTTTCGAGGACGAACTGCATCAGTTGACCGACCTGCATGGTGCCACCGAAGCGATGGCCGGCACCTTTGCCAACCTCGGCACGCAGGCGCCGACCGAACCGCTAATGGAGATGCACAAGGAAGTCGCCGGCAAGCTGAACGCCAAACTGGCGGCCTACAATGCACTGCTCAATGGCGACATTGCCGCCTACGACAAACGAGCCTACGCCGAGGGAGCACCGACGTTGGCTCCAGGCAAGCCGATCATGGTTGCCGCAGCGCCACCGATCGACTGATCGCCATCCGCAAATGGACCGGGGTGCAATACCCCGGTCCGCACCTTGTGCTCAATCAAGTTCTGATTTCATTTGCCTCTCGATCGAACGCTCGGGGTGGGCGGCAAACCCGCTCATCCGGATGCCAATGATCGGCGACTGCCCGTCGGGACTATACTTTTCGGATCGTGATCGCAGCGGAGGTGGCAGTGCGCATTGCCCAGTATCTGCTGACACAAGCGCGCAATCTGGATCCTGGTTGTTTCGCCGCAGTCATGGCCACCGGCATCGTGTCGATCGACACGGCCCAGCACGGCATGCCGATACTGGCGTATGCGCTGTTTGCGCTCAACCTGCTCGCTTTCGTCTGGCTGCTGGTCTTGAGCGCGATACGCTGTGCGTGCTTCCGCACGAAGTTGGTGGCGGATTTCGTCGATCCTTCGCGCGGCGCGGGTTTTCTCACGTTCGCTGCAGCGCTGTGTGTGCTCGGCAGCCAATGCGTCATGGTGGTGCAAGCGCGAACAGCGGCCTTCGCATTCGCAATCGCCGGCACACTGGCGTGGATCGCGCTGATTTACCTGTTCTTCGCGGCGATGATCACGCGCCGTATCAAACCCGGCTTCACCCGCAGCATCAACGGCGGCTGGCTGGTGGCGGTGGTGGCAACGCAGGCAGTAGCGGTGCTGGCGACTCTGCTCGCCACTCCGTCTCACACCGGTTTGCTGTTTGCCGCACTGTGTCTGTACATGCTCGGCGCTGCGCTGTATCTGTTGATCATTACACTGGTGGTGTATCGCATGGTGTTTTTCCCGCTGCGCGCGCGCGAATTCACGCCGCCGTACTGGATCGACATGGGCGCACTGGCAATCACCACGCTGGCTGGCAGCCTGTTCGTGCTGCACACACCGGCTGGCAGCGCGTTGACCGATCTGGTGCCATTCGTGAAAGGCTTCACCCTGTTCTTCTGGGCCACGGCGAGCTGGTGGATTCCGCTGCTGGTGATTCTGGAAATCTGGCGTCACGGCTGGCGCCATGTGCCGCTGCGTTACGAAACCGACGACTGGGACATCGTGTTTCCGATCGGCATGTATACGGTCGGCACATTCGCGCTGGCGCACGCACTGCGGCTGGATTTTCTGCTCGCCATTTCCGCCGTTGGCGTGTACGTCAACCTGTTGGTGTGGCTTGTCGTGGCCGCTGGGTTATTGGCACGGCTCCAGCAGCGACAGGGCTAGCGCAATCGCTACGGCGAGCCGTCAATCGTTTGCATGCAGCGGCAATTCGTTACGCAACGCGAAGTACACCGCGTCTGTATCCGGACGCACGCTGTGCCAGATTACGAAGGATTCGGCTGCTTGTTCGATCAGCATGCCCAAGCCATCGAGCGCGGCGCCGGCTTTGGCCGCGCGCGCCCAGGCCAGAAACGCGCTGGCCGCGATGCCATAGGACAAGTCGTAACACAGCGCACGCGGCGCCACGAGGGCGAACGGCAGCTGCAGCGATTCGCGCGCATGACCTACGGATGTGGCATTGACGATCAGCTCGAAATTGCCCAGGTTCGGCAAATCCGTCCAGTAGCGCGTATGTACGCGATCCGGTTCGCCAATCGCATCGGCCAGCGCATCGGCGCGCTCAGGTGTGCGATTGACGAGCGTCAGTTCGCCCACGCCCGCGTCAAGCAGGGCGAATGCGGCCGCACGCGCGGCGCCGCCGGCACCAAGCAGCAAGCCGCGGCGTTCGCGCAGATCCAGGCCATGCCGTTGGGTGATATCGCGTACCAGTCCCGCACCGTCGGTGTTGTCGCCGCGCCAGTGACCATCGAGTCGGCGCGTGAGTGTGTTCACTGCGCCTACACGGCGTGCGAAATCCGATACTTCCGCGCAGCACAGCAACACCGCTTGTTTGTGCGGCAGGGTGATGTTTGCACCACGGCCACCACCTGCGCCGAAAGCGTCGAGTTGCGCGGTGAGAGTTTGCGGCGGTGCGTCGATCGCCACATAGCGCAATGGTATACCGGTCTGCGCGGCGAACGCCGTGTGGATGCGCGGCGACAGCGAGTGTTCGATCGGGTGGCCAAAGACGGCAAAATCCGGCGCGCTCATTCGCGCAGCCAAGTCGCCGCCTGCAGCGCGAAATAGGTCAGGATTGCATCGGCGCCGGCGCGCTTTATTCCGGTAAGCGCTTCCAGCACGCAGGCGCGTTCATCCAACCAGCCGTTGAGGATCGCCGCCTTGAGCATCGCGTATTCACCGCTGACCTGATACGCGAACGTCGGCACACCAAAGCGTTGCTTGACCCGACGCACGACATCCAGATACGGCAGCGCGGGTTTGACCATCACGATGTCCGCACCTTCGGCCAGATCCAGCTCGACTTCGCGCAACGCCTCGTCGGAATTGGCAGGATCCATCTGATAAGTATACTTGTTGCCTTTACCCAGATTCGCAGCAGAGCCGACCGCATCGCGGAACGGACCGTAGAATCCGGATGCGTATTTCGCCGAATACGCGAGGATACGGGTATGGATGTAACCGGCCTCTTCCAGCGCGCGGCGAATCGCACCGATACGGCCATCCATCATGTCCGAGGGCGCGACCACGTCGGCACCGGCGGCGGCATGAGACACGGCCTGTTTGACCAGGGCCGCGACGGTTGCGTCGTTGACCACGTAACCGCTGTCATCGATCAATCCATCCTGACCGTGCGTGGTGAACGGGTCGAGCGCGACATCGGTGATTACGCCAAGTTCGGGTAGGGATTTTTTCAGCGTACGCACCGCGCGCTGGACCAGGCCATCGGGATTCCACGCCTCGCTCGCATCCGGCGACTTGGCGCTGGCCGGCGTGACCGGAAACAGGGCTACCGCCGGAATGCCGAGCGCTTGCGCCTGTTCGGCCAGAATCAGCAACTGGTCGATGGCGACGCGTTCCACCCCCGGCATCGAGCGTACCGGCTCGTGCGCGCCACGGCCTTCGAGCACGAACACCGGCAGGATCAGATCGGCGCTGGTGAGCACCGTTTCCCGCATCAGGGCGCGGGAAAAGGCGTCACGGCGCATGCGCCGCATGCGGGTTTCGGGGAATGCCATGGCCGGCTCCAGAGTAGTCGACAAGCATTCTAAGCGAGTCGAGGATTTCACGTTGGAACTGCCAACTCGTTCAGCGACGATTGGATTTTCGTGGCGGATACTCGCCTCAAACCAGAGCAGCATCATCGCTATGGCTTGCATTTTTGAATATATTTCGAATAATATTGGATAACCTCTTGATAAAGAGGATATAAAAATGTCTACCTCGATGTTGCTGTTGACCCTGCTGTGCGGCCTGACCACCGTTGCGCTGGTTTGCGTGCGCCGCATTCCGGAAGGTCAGGCCTATACCCTGCGCCGCGTCGACGGGCACTTGCGCACCGTCGGCGCCGGCGTTCACCTCGTGCTACCGCTGATCGAACGCGTAGCCCACAAGATTCGCCTGCTCGGCAATATCGTCGACATCGCCGTGTCTGCAGCGGACGGCGACCAGCACGCCCGCGTGTTTTTCCAGGTGCTCGACGCGCGGCGTGCCGATGCAGTGATCGACGGCATCGCCGATCTGCTGCGTGAGCGCATTCCGGCGCTTACCGCGCAGATCCACGCCGATGTCGACACCATGGCGCGCGCCACGCAGCTCAAGACCGAACTCAACCGCGACCTGAATACGCGCGGGGTGCTGGTCACGCGCGTGCAATTGGGCTGACTCGGCGCGCCTGCCGGTTGCGCTGGACCGTTTGCCCACGGATACTTGCGGGCCCCGCGCATCGGCGCGGGCGAGAACCCGCATGAATTCCCTGTCCGACCGCGCCAATCTGCATGCCCGCCTTGCCGCGGGAATCGCCGAACTGGGCCTGGCGCCTGCGCCGGACGAGTGTGAGCGCCTGCTCGATTACCTCGAGTTGCTCTCGCGCTGGAACGCGGCCTTCAACCTCACCGCCGTGCGCACTCCGGCCGACATGATTGCGCGCCACCTGCTCGATTCCCTGGCCGTGGCGCCGTTCGTGCGTGGCGATGGTCTTGCGGACCTTGGCAGCGGTGCCGGCTTGCCCGGAATTCCGCTGGCGATTCTCGAGCCGGCGCGACAATTCGTCTTGATCGACAGCAACGGCAAGAAAGTGCGTTTTCTTCGCGAAGCGGTGCGCACACTCGCATTGCGCAATGTGCGTGTGGAACAGCTGCGCGTAGAGGATGCGCGCGGACAATACGCCTGCATCACCGCACGCGCGTTCGCGAGTCTGCGCGAAATGCTGCGTCTGGGCGGCCATCTACTGGCGCCGGACGGCATCTGGCTGGCGCTCAAGGGCCAGCTCACGAAAGACGAAATCCTCGGCATGCCGGCGGGTTTCACCATCAGTGAGGTCAAGCCCCTGCGCGTACCGGACTTGGGCGCGGCGCGGCAGGTGGCGATAATCCGGCGCACGCAAACGCAGGAGCACGCCGCATGACCCGCAGCATCGCCATCGCCAACCAATTCCCTACGAAGAGCGCCATGTAATGGGCACGCGCATTGTCGCTATCGCAAATCAAAAGGGCGGCGTCGGCAAAACCACCACGGCGGTGAATCTGGCCGCGGCGCTGGCCGAGACGCGGCGCAAGATCCTGCTGATCGACCTCGATCCGCAAGGCAACGCGACCATGGCTTCGGGCGTCGACAAGCGCACCGCCAAACCCGGTGGCTGCGAGGTATTGCTCGAAGAAGCCAGCATCAACAGTGCGATCGTGCCGACGCCGGCCGGCTTCGATCTGCTGCCCGGAAATCGCGACCTGACCGCGGCCGAATTGAAACTGATGGATGCGTTGGCGCGCGAATCGCGCCTGAAAGAACAGATTGGCAAGCTCGGAGATCGCTATCACACGGTGTTGATCGACTGCCCGCCGTCGCTGCATCTGCTCACGATCAACGCCCTCACCGCAGCGCACAGCGTGCTGATCCCGATCCAGTGCGAATACTTCGCACTGGAAGGCCTGACCAGCCTGCTCGAAACGATCAAGGCGGTGCGCACGCGCCTGAATCCGCATCTGGAAATCGAAGGCCTGCTGCGCACCATGTACGACGTGCGCAACAATCTTGCCAACGATGTGTCGGCGCAATTGACCAAGCATTTCGGCGACAAGCTGCTACGCTCGATCATCCCGCGCAATATCCGCTTGGCCGAAGCGCCAAGCCACGGTCAACCGATCAATTTGTACGACCGCGAATCGCGCGGCGCGATCGCGTATCTGGGCCTCGCCGGCGAGATGATCCGGCGCGAGCGCGGCGGCGCAGCACCGCATGTCGGCCCGACTCACGTGAATTGAGGAAACGATGATGGCGGCAGCAAAACGGCGTGGTTTGGGTGCGCGCGATCTGGATGTCCTGCTCGGCGGGCCGGACGCCGATGCGCCCGAAAGCGAAGGCGCCTACCAGCTGCTGCGCATCGGCAGTCTGCAAGCGGGCAAATACCAGCCGCGCAAATCTTTCGACGAAGAGTCGCTCAACGAGCTCGTGGCCTCGATCCGCGAACACGGCGTACTCGATCCGATTCTGGTGCGCGCGGTCGGTGCGCAGAAATTCGAAATCGTCGGCGGCGAGCGCCGCTGGCGCGCGGCGCGGCAGGCAGGCCTGACCGAAATTCCAGCGCTGGTGCGCGAATTGACCGATCAGCAAGTCGCGCTGATTGCGCTGGTCGAGAATATCCAGCGCGAGGACCTGGCGCCGCTGGAAGTGGCGCAGTCGGTACGCCAGCTCATCGTCGAGTTCAAACTCACCCAGGAACAGGCGGCCGACAAGATCGGCCGCTCGCGCGCGGCAGTGGCAAACCTGCTGCGCCTGCTCGGCTTGCCCGAGCCGGTCAAGCAGTTGCTCAACGCACGCAAGATCGATATGGGCCATGCGCGCGCGCTGGTCACGCTCGATGCCAAGCTCGCGATTGCGCTCGCTCGCCAGGCAGCCGAACACGGCTGGAGCGTGCGCGAACTCGAAGCCGCGGCACGCCGTGCGCAGACGGGCGCACCCAAGGCCAAATCGAAGTCCACGCCCAAGCGCGATGCCAATATCGTCGCACTGGAACGAGACCTGGCGGACAAGCTCGCGGCCCGGGTCAGCATCCAGCACAGGCGCGGTGGACGCGGCAAACTCGTCATCGCCTACCACAGCCTGGACGAGCTCGAAGGCATCCTCGAGCGCATCCGCTGAAAGAACCATGGCCACTGACGGGTCTCAATCCGGCGTGAGCAGCAAGCAGCGGCAATTCGACGCGTTGGTACGCAGCCTGTCCGGCGACTTGTACCGCTACGGCTATTGGCTGTGCGGCGACGAGGCGCTGACCCACGATCTGGTGCAGGAAACCTTCCTGCGCGCATGGCGTTCGCTGGATTCCTTGCGCGACACCGCAGCGGCCAAACCGTGGCTGATCACGATATTGCGTCGCGAGCATGCGCGCCTGTACGAGCGCAAGACGCCGCAGTTTGCCGATGTCGACGAGATCGAGGTCGCCGACGAACGCGAGGCGCACATGCCCGAAGCTGCCGGCGAGGAGAGCGTGATCCGCGCGGCCATGCAAAGTCTGGACGCGAAGTATCGCGAACCGCTGCTGATGCAGGTACTCGGCGGATTCTCGTGCGATGAAATCGCGCGCGAATTGAAGATCACGCCGGCTGCAGTGATGACCCAGGTATTCCGCGCGCGACAGAAACTCAAGGCCCTGCTCGCAGGCGACGCAAAAGAAGCACACGCATGAACTGTCTTGAATTCCGCCGCGAATTGAACATCCACCCGCAGTCTGCCGAGGCGGAGTTTGTGCGCCATGCGCGCGAATGCCCGCGCTGTGCGCAAGCGCAGGCCGCAGCACTCGCGTTCGAGACCTCTCTCGGCCACGCACTCGCGATTGCGGTACCGGAGCAACTGGCCGAGTCGATCCTGCTGGCGCAAGCCACCGTGCAACGTCGTGAACGCCAATCCTGGCGCCACGGCGCAGTGTCGCTGGCGCTGGCCGCCACAGCGGTACTCGCCGTTGGCATCGGCTGGCGCGTCGGCCGCGCGCAGCCACTGGGCGACGCCGCCATCGCGCACATGCTCGGCCCGGAAGCGCCGATGTTGGCGTTGACCACGCCGGTTGCGTCCGACGCCGTGCGCCACGCCTTTGCCGAACGCGGCATCGACCTGGCGCAGGTGCCGGCCGACATCAGCTACGTACAGTGCTGCCCGGTCGGCAAGTTCAAGTCGGTGCACATGGTGATGCCGCGCGCCGACGGCCCGGTCACGGTGATGTATCTGGTCGACGACCATGGCGGCCAGCGCACGGATTTTGCGCACGCCGGCTGGCAAGGACGCAGTGTGCCGCTGGCGCACGGAACCCTGGTCATGATCGGCCACGACGCCGGCCAATTCGACCAAGTCCAGCAGATTTGGCAGAACGCGCTGCAAACGGCTACGCGCATCTGAGCCCGCCAACCGGTAAAATCCGCATCTCGCGCCAATCCGGCGCGGTTGCGGAACGCGCATGACCACCCTTGTCACCGGCGCAGCCGGATTCATCGGCGCCCATGTCGCCCGTGCGCTCATCGCGCGCGGCGAGGCCGTCGTCGGCGCGGACAATTTCAACGAGTACTACGATCCCCAGCTCAAGCGCGATCGCGTCACCGCGCTGTGTCCGCGGCTGGATCTACGCACCCTCGATTTGGCCGACGCGGGCGCGCTCGACGCGCTGTTCGCGCAGATCAAACCGGTACGCATCATCCATCTGGCCGCGCAGGCCGGCGTACGCTATTCGCTGAAGAATCCGCACGCGTATCTGCACAGCAATCTGGCGGGATTTCTCAATGTGCTGGAAGCCTGCCGGCACGGCGGCGTACAGCACCTTGTCTATGCTTCGTCCTCTTCGGTGTACGGGCGCAATGCGGTCGCACCGTTTGCTGAAGCGCAGCGCATCGACCAGCCGTTGTCGATGTACGCGGCGACCAAGGCCGCGAATGAATTGATGGCGCACTGTTACGCGCACCTGTACCGGCTGCGTTGCACCGGTCTGCGCTTTTTCACCGTGTACGGCGCGTGGGGCCGACCGGACATGGCGCCATTGCTGTTTTCGCGTGCAATTCTCGCCGGACGCCCGATTGAAGTATTCAACTCCGGCAAGATGCGCCGCGATTTCACCCACATCGACGACATTGTCGCTGGCGTGCTCGGCGCGCTCGATCACGCGTCGGTCGACGATGGCACAAGTCCGCCGTGTGCAATCTACAACCTCGGCAATCACCAGCCGGTGGAACTGGAGCGCTTCATCGCCGTGATCGAGAAAGCCGCTGGCCGCAAGGCACAGCGCATCGACCAGCCGATGCAGCCCGGTGACATGCCTGAAACCAGCGCGGATGTCGATCGCGCGCATGCAGCGTTCGGCTTCACGCCACGCATCACGATCGAGCAAGGCATGCCGGCGGTCGTAGCCTGGTGCCGTGAGTATTTTGGCGACAAGCTGTAGCGTGGCGCGTCATAATCCACGCCACGCATTTTCCGGAATCAGCTGATGCCCGATTTATCCGTCGTCGTGCCGGTGCACAACGAGCGCGGCAATATCGTGCCGCTGGTCACCGAAATTGTCTCGTTGCTGTCCACCAAGGTCGATTTCGAGATCGTCTACGTCGACGACGCCAGCCGCGACGATACGCTCGCCGTGCTCACCCAGGCCAAAGCGCAGTTTCCGCAACTACGCGTACTCCGACATCTGGCGCAAAGCGGGCAAAGCACTGCGCTCCGCACCGGCATACGCGCCGCGCGCGGCGCGTGGATCGCCACGCTGGACGGCGACGGCCAAAACGATCCAGCCGATATTCCCAAGCTCATCGCCGCACGCGATGCGGGGCCGGCTGACATCAAGCTCTACGCCGGCTGGCGCGTGAATCGCAGGGATTCGGGCAGCAAGCGCTGGGCCTCGAAGATCGCCAATGCGATCCGTTCGCGCCTGTTGCGCGACGCCACGCCCGACACCGGCTGCGGCATCAAGCTGATCGATCGTGCCGCGTTTCTGGACTTGCCTTACTTCGACCACATGCACCGCTACCTGCCCGCGCTGATGCAGCGCGCCGGTTGGAAAACCGTGAGTGTGCCGGTCAATCACCGCCCACGCGGCAGCGGCGCATCCAATTACAACAATCTCCATCGCGCCCTCGTAGGGATCGCCGATCTGCGCGGCGTGGCCTGGTTGATCCGACGCAACAAGCGCACGGGCGTGGAGGAAGTCTGAACGCGAAACCACCATCGCCCCTGCTGCAACTGCAAGGCGTCGGTCGGCGTCTGGCCGGTCGCACCATCGTCGAGGACATAACGTTCACGCTCGACCGTGGCTGCGTACTCGGCCTGCTCGGCGTCAATGGCGCAGGCAAATCCACCACCTTACGGTTGATCGCAGGCGTCCTCGCGCCGGGTGCGGGTCGCGTGTTATTCGATGGACAGGATTTGCACGAGAATCCCGCCTTGGCGCGGCGTCTGGGCTATCTGCCGGAAAGCGTACCGCTGTATCCCGAATTGCGCGTGGAGGAATACCTCGCGTTCTGCGCGCGCCTGCACGGTCTGCGCGGCGTTGTTGCCGCGCGTGCCTTGGATCAGGTGATCGAACGCTGCGGCCTTGGCACCATGCGCCGACGTCTGTGCGGCAATCTGTCCAAGGGATTTGCGCAACGTGCGGGCATCGCCCAGGCGATCGTGCACGATCCGGAACTGATCGTGCTGGACGAACCGGCCTCGGGCCTGGACCCGGTACAAGCCGCGACGATCCGCGAACTGGTGCGCGAACTCGGACGCGAGCGCGCCGTGATCCTGTCCACGCACTTGTTGCACGACGTCACCGCGTGCTGCGCGCGCGTCGCCATCCTGCACAGCGGCCGCCTGCGGTACGACGGTCCACTGCTCGACAACGATCTGGAGCGGGTTTTCCTGCGCATCGCCAGCGCGGACGATACGGCAGCGGCCGCATGAGTCGCGTCGTCGCGCGCAATGAATGGCGGCGCCTGTTCGTGCAACCGCTGGCGTGGACGCTGCTTGCGGCGGCGCTCGCCGTGCTCGCATATTTCTTTCTGCTCACACTGCAAGGTTTTCTCGGGCTGATGCCGAAACTCGCCGGCCTGGCCTCTGCGCCCGGTGTCACCGATCTGGTCGCCCTGCCGCTCATGCGCGCAATCGCAAGCGTGCTGTTGTTGCTCGCGCCACTGCTGGGCATGCGCGCGATCGCCGGCGAGCGCCAGTCGGGCACCTTGCCGCTGCTGCAGGCATCCGGCGCCGGCAGCGCGGACATCGTGCTCGGAAAATTCGTCGCGCTGACGGGATTTTTCGTCGTGCTGATCGTACTGGCTCTGGCCATGCCGGCGAGTCTTGCCGTCGGCACACACCTGGACTGGGGCCGTTTGGCCGCCAGCGCATTTGGACTGATGCTTTTCGCCGCCGCTCTCACCGCCATCGCCATCGCCGCATCGGGATATTGCCGCCAGCCGGCGGTCGCGGCGGGTCTGGCGCTGGCGCTCAATCTCGTGTTGTGGATGCTCGATGCCGGCGCGCGTTACGAGGGCGTGAGCAGCAATTTGATCAATTACCTTGCGCTACCCACGCATCTGGAACCGTTCCTGCACGGCATCGTGGCCAGCGTAGACATCGTGTATTTCGCTCTGGTTGCCGGCGTCGCGCTCGTGCTCACCGTGCGGGGGCTACATTCCGAACGCAGGCGCGGCTGACATGCGCGCGCGTCTGGCCGACATCGTCTTCGCAGTGCTGCTCGCCGCCGCTGCACTGTGCCTTGGGTTTCTGTCCACGCGCTTCGGCTGGCAGCACGATTTCAGCTACGCACAACGCGCGAGTCTGGATACGCGCACCGTGCAACTGCTGCAGCGTCTGCACGCGCCGATCGCAATCGTGTCCTATGCCGGACAGGAAGCGCCCTTGCGCAGCGCCATTGCTGATTTCGTGGCACGTTACCAACGCATCAAACCGGATATCTCGCTGCGTTTCGTCGATCCGGACGCCAATCCCGCCGCAACTCGAGCGGCGGGCATCAGCATCGACGGCGAACTGGCCATCCATTACAAGGATCGCAGCGAGCCACTCAAAGTACTCACTGAACGCGAGCTCGACAACGCCCTGGTGCGACTGGCGCGCGCACGCACGCGCCTGGTCGCGTTCCTGTCTGGCGACGGCGAGCGCAAGCCTGACGGCAAGGCGAATGCGGATCTGGGCAACTTCGGCGCGCTGCTCGCTGCACAGGGTGTGCGCACGCTGGAATTGACACTCACGGCCGGCATGCACATCCCGCAGAACGTGGATTTGCTCGTGTTGGCCAGTCCGCAGGTGCCGCTTGCGGCACCGGTTGTCACTGAAATGGACGAATACCTGGCGCGCGGCGGCAATTTTCTGTGGCTGACCGAACCGGGGCCTGGCATGGGCACGGATGCACTGGCGCGTGCGCTGTCCTTGCGCGTGCTCGATGGCACCGTGGTCGATGGCGTCGGCGCAGCATTCGGCATCGGCGACCCGAGCTTTATTGCAATTTCCACTTATCCACAAAGCCCCATCACGCACGATTTTGTCCTGACCACGCTGTTCCCGCAAGCGGCGGCACTGGGCGTGGTAACGGGCACGGACTGGACAACCGAATCGTTGCTGCGCACCAGCGCAAAATCCTGGACGCACCACGGCGCGATTCCGCAGCGGGGGGATACGTCCACGATCCAGTACGATCCGGGCAAGGGTGAGATCCAGGGCCCGCTCGACATCGGCATCGCCTTGCACCGGCTTTCGCCCAGTCCGGACAAGAGCGAACAGCGCGTCGTCGCGATCGGCGACGGCGATTGCCTGTCCAATGCATTTCTCGGCAACGGTGGCAACCGCGAATTCGGCCAACGCGTATTCGACTGGTTGTTGCAGGACGACGCCCTGATCGACATTCCCGACAAGGGCGCGCCGGATCGTCAACTGATCCTGAGCCAGCGTGCGCTCGGCGCGATCGGTCTGGGATTTCTGGCCGGATTGCCGCTGTTGCTGCTGCTGACCGGCAGCGTTATCTGGTGGCGCCGGCGCAAAGCATGATGCGTCGATCCACACGCAGTATTCTGTTTCTCGCGCTGGCAGTGGCGCTGCTGGGCGCCGCGGTATACGCAGAGCTGGCACGCGAACGCGCGCTGGCGCCACAACCATTGACGCACATCGACACCGCTGCGGTGCAGCGGCTGCAAATCCAATGCCGCTCCTGCACCACGCGCGTGTTCGAACGCAGCGCCGGCATCTGGCACATGACCGCACCGTATCGCGCGGCGGCGAATCTGCAAGCCGTGGCGCGCCTGCTCGCACTGACGCACGCATCCGTGCGCACTCGCGCACCAATGAGCGGATACGACGCGGCCAAACTCGGACTCGATCCACCGCTCATAACCGTGATCATCGACGAACTGCGCATCGACATCGGCGGCGAAGACCCGATCGACCATGATCGCTACGTGCGTATCGGCAACGAACTGCTGCGCGTGCCGGATCGCTTCAGCGCGCGTTTGCTGGAAGACCCGGAAAGCGAGCTGGCCGATCCGAACGCCATCCCGAAGCACTAGGCATGCCCGAACTTCCCGAAGTCGAAACCACCAAGCGCGGCATAGCGCGATACCTCATCGGGCATCGCGTCGTTGCACTCACGATCCGTCAGCCGCGCCTGCGCTGGCCAATTCCGCTTGCGTTGCGTCGCGCCTTGCCCGGGCAAAGAATTGAAAATGTGGAAAGGCGTGCAAAGTATATTCTGGTGGATACCGCCGCCGGCAGCGCGCTGCTGCATCTGGGCATGTCCGGATCGCTGCGCGTACTCGACAAAGCCACGCTGCCGGGCAAACACGATCACTGGGACTGGCAGCTGGATTCAGGCCGTATCCTGCGTTACACCGACCCGCGCCGGTTCGGTTGTCTGCTCTGGCAGAAGTCCGGCAGCGTGCATCCGCTGCTCGCCGCACTCGGCCCAGAGCCGCTGGGCGCGGATTTCGTCGGGCAGTATTTGTGGCGCGCCGCGCGCAGTCGCAGTGCGCCGGTGAAATCCTTCCTGATGGATCAACGCATCGTTGTCGGCGTCGGCAACATCTACGCCGCGGAAGCGCTGTTCGCCGCTGGCATTCATCCCAACCGGGCTGCGGGCTCGGTCGCGCGCGCGCGATACGATCGGCTTGCAACGGAAGTCAAACGGATTCTGAAGCATGCGATCGCACGCGGTGGCACCACGTTGCGCGATTTCATTCAGCCCGACGGTGCACCGGGCTACTTCGAACAGGAATTGTTCGTCTACGGGCGCGCGGGCGAGCCATGCAAGGTTTGCCGCTCGCCGATTCGCGCTGTGGTGCTAGGCCAGCGCTCAACATACTACTGTCCACACTGCCAGCGTTAGCGCTTCTTTTCCAACGACGCGGCGCCCAGCGGCAACATCGTCTGCTTGAGCTCGATGCGCCCGTCGCCCGCGGTAATTTTCTTGAATTCGGCGCGGCTGACTGAAACGTAACGCTCGTTTCCGCCAATCTCGACCTGTGGGCCATCAGTGACGGCGCGGCCATGCTCGTCCACGCGCACCACCATGGTCGCCTTCTTGCCGCTGTGGCAGATGGTCTTGATCTCGGTCAGATCGTCAGCCCAGGCCAGCAAATACTGGCTGCCTTCGAACAATTCGCCGCGAAAATCCGTGCGCAGACCGTAGGCGAGCACCGGCACGCGCAGCTTGTCGACGATATCGGATAGTTGCCAGACCTGGGCGCGGGTCAGAAATTGCGCCTCGTCCACCAGTACACAATGCAACGCGCCATTGGCGGCGATGTCTTCGCGCGCGATGTGCAGCAAATCCTCGTCGCGCACGAACATGCGGCCGCGCGCCTTCAGACCGATGCGCGAGGCGACCACGCCGCGGCCGTGGCGGTCATCCAGCTGTGGCGTCAGGATCATGGTGCGCATGCCGCGTTCGCGGTAATTGTGCGCGCTCTGCAACAGCGACGTGGTCTTGCCGGCGTTCATTGACGAATAATAGAAATACAGCTTGGCCATGGGCGGTCCGTATACGTGGATGCGGCGCAGTGTAAACGACAGCGACGCGACGTGGCGTTGCGGCTCAGTAATCCCAGGCGACGCTTAGCACCCACGTGTGCCGCGTATCCCCCATTGCCACGGGGTACAGGTAATTCACGCGGCTGCGATCCACCCAGGCCAGACGCACATCCACGGCGCGCAGTTTCAAGCCGACGCCCAGGCTAGCGTCGAACGTCGGCGTACCGCCACCGCCTCGCGCAGACAGCTCTTGCAGTGCACCGACATGCGCGAGCAGGCGCACACGCTCGCCGAGCGGATGTGCATAATCAAACTCCGCGTACAGTGTGCGCAAATGCCGGCCGAAGTAATCCGGGGCGAAATAGACGCGTGCGTTCCAGTTGTCTGCCGCCAATCCGGCGAACACCTGGGTGTAATCGTAAATGGCAAAATCGGGAAAAACCGAAGTGGTCGCGCCCGCTTCCCAGGCAATCCCCGATGCAGCGGCTCGTGCGTAGCCGGCATCCAGCACGATTTGCGCGCTCGAGTGGTATTGCCGATAGAAGCGGACTGCCGATGCCGAACCACCGACATACCAGCCATTGGAGCCGTCGAAGCTCAGATCCAGCACCGGCGCAGGTGCGCCGGCGTTGAGGGAAACGCCGCGATAGATGTTGTCGGAGACGATGCCGGCCTCAGCCGCCATCTGCGCCAGCGCCTTGCCGCTTGGCAACGCGCCAGCCAAGGCCATGACGATGCGGCACAAGCGATGCCCGGCACCTACCACGACGTGCGCAAAGTCCGTCCTGCCACAGGCGCGCATGTGACCCCGGGTGCAATCTGCTGAAGCGTGCCGCAAGCATCCACTGTTCCTGCCGGACCGGCGTTCACGGCATCCGGAAACGCAGCCCAGGCCTGCGGATTGCGCATGCTGGCAGAGGGCACCCATTGCCTGACCAGCGCGACCAAACCGGCAATCTGCGCCGCCGCAAATGAGGTGCCCGAAGCGAACGACCAGCCGCCACCCGGCGCGGTTGCCGGAATATCCTTGCCCGGCGCGAGCAGAACTGGCTTGGTCATGTCCGGGCGGGGGGTGTCGGATACGGCGAGCACGCCCGGATACGACGCCGGGAATCCGCCGTCGGGCACGTCCGGATCGACCGCGCCAACCACCGTGATATTGCGTGCCAGTGCGACATCGAGCAGGCGTGCAAGCAACTCATCGCGAGGCCCGCCCAGACTCAGGTTGATTACCTGCGCCCTGGACTGGATCGCGAACTGCAGGGCCTTGGCCAGAGTGAAGCTGCTGCACACGGTTTGTGCCGGCGGAGTTTCCCAGCAGGCGCGAAGCGCCTGCAGCGCCGCTTGCGGTGCGATGCCCACGATGCCGACTCCATTCTCCGCACGTGCGCCGATGATACCCGCAATCGCGGTGCCGTGAACTTCGGCCACCTGCGCGCGCGCATCCACGAAATTGCGGTCTACGGACACGCGCCCCGACAATTGCGGATGCGCCACATCCACGCCACTGTCGACGATGGCAATGCGTACGCCGCGCCCGGTGGTGGATTGGTGCAGGTCGCGCAGGTGCCAGAGTCTCGCGGCGGGTTCAAGCGCATACAACGAGCCGCTCTGTCCCAGCGCGTGAAAAATATTCATCGGTTGCGCCCAGGTCACGCGCGGATCGCGCGACAGGCGTTGCACGACATCGGCGATGCCGAGCTGCCGCGGTACCTGCATCACGTAGCAATCCACGCCAAGCGCAGGCATCGGCCAATCCGACCGGAGCACCAGCCCGTTTTCGCGCGCGAGTTCTTGCGCAATCCGTCGGCGAGCGCCGTGTCCCGGTGGATCAGCATAGCCGCCGTAGTTCGTGCCGGGTCGAAAGTGTGGCGGCGGCAGATGCAGCATGACCAGAATTCCATGCGCCGCCACGCTGCTGGAATCTTCGGCGTGAGGGACCCCAGCGCCATGGCCGCCGCTCGCGGCGAACCCAAGGAGCAGCACGATCAACCATCTGCCAAGCGACTGTCTCAATGCGTGTCCTTTGGCTGCAGCGATTGAATCAGCAGCACCGAAGGTTCGGCGCGCAGTTTCTGCATCGTTTGGTCGATGCGTTCGGGCGCGACCGCAAGAATATAGGCATCGGCTGCGGTCGGACCGTCGACAATGCGCGCGCTGTTGGCCAACAGGATGCGGCGCATGTCCGCTTCGGAGGTTTGTGGCGCGAACACGACGACCAGCCGCGCGTTGGCGGCCTCAGTCTGTCCCAGAGCGTGGTAGGCAGGCAATCGGTCGGCAGTGAACTTGCTGGATCTGGACAACAGAGCACCGGCCAGCCCCAGCACGAGGACCGCTTGCACGGCCAGTGCCCAGCCGGCCCAGGGCGGCGGCGCGCGCCAGCGGTAATGCAGGACACGCCAGTAACGTCGCGGCCAGGCCACAGCTTGTGGCTTGCGCAGACGCGCGCTGATCGCGGCGAACGCGCGGTCAACATCGTACCCGGCAACGGGTTCTGCGTCGGCCGCGTGCAGGTTTCGATGCCATTGCACATCGCGCTGACAGGCCGGACACGCGCGCACGTGTTCGTCCACACGCCTGCGCTCGTCTTCCTCCAGCGTGCCCATGACGAACCAGGGCAGCAAGTCTTGCGCGTTCTGATGCGCCGGCGATTCAAGATTGACAATGCGCACGGTCATAACAGGTCCTCCAACCGATCGGGCAACAGCGCCTTCAGATGCCGCCGGGCATGAAACATCCGGGTTTTCACGGTTTGAATCGGGCAACCCATGATCAGCGCGATTTCGCGGTAACTGGCACCCTGGAAATAGGTTAGTTCGACCACCGCCCGATGATTGATCGAGAGCGCATCGACGGCGGTCGACAGCAGCCGGCGCAGCTGCAACTGCATGAGTTCGTCCTTCGGCTCCAGTCCGGTTTCGTCGCCGACTTGTGCAAAATCCAAATCCGTATCGACCGGATCGTCCAGACGCTTGAGCGCCTTGAGTCCCTTGCGATAGGCGATGGCGAAAATCCAGGTCGACACTTTTGCGCTGTGGTTGTATTTGTGCGCATTGCGCGAAACAACGAACATGGTGTCGTTGAGAACCTCCTCAACCAGTGCCGGTCGCCGCGTCATGCGTTCCAGAAAACGCGTCAGGCGCCGAAAGTAAGCGCGGTACAACGTCTCGAATGCGCGCGCATCGCCGTCCGCCACGCGCTCCAGCAGCGCCGCGTCGTTCGTCTGGCTCGAACCGCGCACAGGTATCGGAGCGTTGACGGGTCTGATCGTGCCTTGCAGCATTGCCGATTCTCGTTCCGCAACAAGTGTATTCCCGGATAGCGTCGAATGGTTCAACGACGCAGTGATCGCAACGCCTGCGTAACACGCGTGAACCTTTTGCGGACATCCGGGAATACACCCGGGTAAGCCCAACAACGCCTGCGCGTTCCCAATCAACGCATGTTGCCTCGTCCCGGAAACCCCGCAGCAGGCGACCGGGCCGGAGGCGAATATCTGTCGGAGAGGTCTGCATGTATATCCAGCCACGAAAATTTCTGCTCCTGATTGCACTTGCGTTCGGCCTGTGCCAGACCGGTTTCGCCAAGACTTGGGTGGTCCAGGTGGGTGGCAGCACGGGCGGTGGAGGCGAGTATGGCGGAGGTTATTCCACGCCGACCCTCGCGTTTTCGCCGACGCCGCTGACGATCAATGCCGGCGACTCGGTCACCTTCACGAACCTTGGCGGCGCAGCCCACAACGTGCATGCCGACGACAACTCGTTCCGTTGCGCAAATGGGTGCGACGGGTCGGGCGGCAATGGCAATCCCGCCTCCAACGGTTGGCAGTTCACCCTGACGTTTTCGACTCCGGGCACGATCAACTACCACTGCGATCAGCATGTCAGCATGGGCATGGTCGGCAGCATTGTGGTCAACGCAGTGGCACCGCCGCCCGTCGCGCTGGGCGGCTATATGTCCGGCAACTGGTTCAACCCCGATCAGAGCGGGCAGGGCTTCGAGCTGGAATTCACCGGTCAGCCTTCCGATACGCCCGGCCAGAACGCGCTCGTCGCCTACTGGTA
>JBOHYL010000078.1:0-17622 GCA_050737915.1 Rudaea sp. | reverse complement strand
GCATCCACGGCGACGACTTCGTTGCGCGCGGCGTCGGCTTCCTGCAACAGGTCGTATTCGGCCTGGGTGATGACGCCGGCTGCAAGGCCCATGTCGTCGAGCATGTGACCGGGCGCGCGGTCGAGTTGGCCTACACGTACCGCGTCACGCAGTTTGGTTTCCACCGGAATCGCTCGCACCGCCTTGGCCAGGGCGGCTTCGAGCGTGCCGAGGCCGACTTCGTTCGGCGGCGGCACAAAAATATCCTGGGTCAGATTGATGCGTGCTTCGCGATCTTCGAGGATGTCGCGCGCGACGCGCGAACCGAGTTTGTCCGAGGGCGGACGGAAGCGTGCGCCGAGCGGGAAAATCGCCCACGACAGCCACCACGCCACGCCGCGCATCGGCAGGTTTTCCAGCACGCCGAGCAACGCTTCCTGGATGCGATACAAACACAACTCGGTGCTCCAGCGCACCAGGTTGTAGTTCGCCGTGGTCTTGCCTTCGTCGTGGTAACGTTTGAGTGCAGCGGAAGCCAGATACAGATACGCCAGCGCATCGGCGAGGCGTCCGGAGATTTTTTCGCGCCGCTTGAGCGTGCCGCCGAGCGTGCCCATGGCCATGTCGGACAACAACTCGAATGCCGCGGAAAAGCGCGACAGGTGCTGGTAATAGCGCGCCGTATCTTCGGTTCGCGGCGCCGCGGCGAGGCGGCTGCCGGTCCAGGCCAGCAATTTCGCGCGTGTGGCATTGCGAAACAGCAGATTGACGTGACCGAAAATCGCCTTGTCGAATTTCTTCAGGTCCTTGTCCGCAATCGAATTGATCTCGTGCTGCACGAACGGATGGCAGCGGATCGCGCCCTGACCGTAGATGATCATCGAGCGTGTGAGGATGTTCGCGCCTTCCACGGTAATGCCGATCGGTACCGCATCCCAGGTGCGCGCCAGCGGATTGCGCGGACCGCGCTGGATTGCCGCACCGGCGCGGATGTCCATCGCGTCGGTGACGACTTCGCGCATGCCTTCGGTCAGATACGCCTTGGCGATCGCCGACAGCACCGCGGGTTTCTCGCCGGCATCCAGCGCCCCGCAAGTCAGCGTGCGCGTGGCCGTCATCATGTACGTCTTGCCGGCAATGCGCGCGAGCGGTTCCTCGATGCCTTCGAAGCGGCCGATCGGCGTGTCGAACTGTTCGCGCACGGTGGCATAAGCGCCGGAGATGCGCGTCATCATTTGCGCCGCGCCGACGGACAGTGCCGGCAGCGAAACCGAACGTCCCGCAGCGAGGCATTCCATCAGCATGCGCCAGCCGTGGCCGATGCCGTCACGGCCGCCGATGATGCTGTCCAGCGGTGTGAATACATCCTTGCCGACAATCGGTCCGTTCATGAACGGCACACCCATCGGATCGTGGCGCTGGCCGATTTCTACACCCTCCAGATCGCGTGAAATCAGCGCGCAGGTGATCCCTAAATCTTCTTTGTCGCCGAGCAGATGATCCGGATCCTTGACGCGGAACGCGAGGCCGATCAGCGTGGCAACAGGCGCAAGCGTGATGTAGCGCTTTTTCCAGTGCAGACGCAGGCCGAGAATTTCCTTGCCGTCGACGACTCGCTTTTCGACGATGCCTTCGGATTGCGTCGCCGCCGCGTCGGAACCGGCTTCCGCACCGGTCAGACCGAAGCAGGGAATGTCATCGCCGCGCGCGAGCCGCGGCAGGTAGTACTTTTTCTGCTCGTCGGTGCCGTAGTGCAGCAGCAATTCGCCGGGACCAAGCGAATTCGGCACCATCACCGTCACCGCGGCGGCGACCGAACGCGACGAGATGCGCGTCACCACGCGCGAATGCGCGATGGCCGAAAAGCCATGACCGCCGAATTGTTTCGGGATGATCATGCCGAAAAAACCATTCGTGCGCAGAAACGCCCAGATGCTTGCCGGCAGATCGCGTTGCTGATTGATCTGCCAGTCGTCCAGTCGAGCGCACAGTTCCTCCACCGGGCCATCCAGGAACGCCTGCTCGTCGGCAGTCAGCCCTTGCGGCGTGAACGCGAGCAACTTTTCCCAGTGTGGGCGCCCGGAAAAAAGCTCCGCATCCCACCACACCGTGCCGGCGTCCAGCGCGATGCGCTCGGTTTCGCCGAGGCGCGGCAGCACCGGCGCCATCAGTTTCATCGCGAAGCGCGAGATCAGATGCCGGCGCAGCAGCGGCACGCCAAAGAGCAGCGCCAAAGCGATCAAACCGATGATCGTGGCCTCGAACAACTGTGGCGACGCGACACCAATCAGGCGCCAGCCGATCAGCCAGATCGCCGCCGCTCCGGTCCAGGCGAAGAATCCGTAACCCAGAAACAGCAGCGTGCTGAATACGATGAGCGCGAGAACGAGCGTAATCAGCATGGCCACTCCGCTACCGGTTCGGATATCTGCCTATCATCCGCCGCAAGCGCGGAAAAGCAAGGGATGCCGGGCTATTGCGCGCGTTTCAGATCCGCCGTGTTCCAGTTGAACTGCAGATACAGCACGCTGGGCGCGCCGTTTGCGTCGAAACGCACGCGGCATTCGTAGGTTTGCTTGTCCTCGGTCGCCAGGCCCTTGTCCAAGATCAGGGTCGAGGTGAACAACACGGTGTCGGCCGATTCGGCTTTGGCGTGCGCGGCCAGGTCCTTCAGATCGAGCGCGAAGGATTTGCCGTTCATGCGTTTGGCGATTTCAGTGTTGCAGGCTGCCGCGCCCTTGTCGCTGCGGCTGCTGCCGCAGGCGGCGAGCAGCACGCTGGCGCTGAGCAACATCACGAGGTTTGCGCGCATGGCCACTCCCGTTTGGCGTCGGCCGCAGCAAGCCGCGGCGTTGCTGGACAATACTATACCAACGACGCTGGCGACGGGCGCGCCGTTGCAGTCAATGCGCCGCCAACGCCTCCCGCGCTTGCGGCAGAATCACCTCGACCCAGCGTTTGTACTGCGCCGCGGAAGGATGCAGGCCGTCGGCTACGAGCATGTCCGCATCACCGCCGCCAGCGCGACAGATTTCGCTGATATCGACGTAGTGCGCGTGCAACGCGGCGGTCAGTTGTGCGTTGATCGAATTGTACGCATCGAGCTCGCGCGCAATTTGCGCCGAGTCGCGGCCACTGTCCGCGCCGAACCGGGTTATGCCCCAGTCGGGGATCGACACGACGACAACGCGCTGCGGCTGTTTACCGGCCAGCGCGATCGCGCGCTCGAGCAACCTGTGGAATTCGAGCCGGTAGTTGTCCGCATCGCGACCGCGATACTGGTTGTTGACGCCGATCAGCAAGGCAACCAGCGCATACGGCGGGTGGAACGTGTGCGCGTCCATCGCCGCAGCGAGTTCGTCCGTGGTCCAGCCGGTGCGCGCGACGATTTCCGGATCGGCAATGGCGATGCCGTTTTTGCGTAGCGTGGCGACCAGCTGATTCGGCCAACGTTGCGCCGGCGTCACGCCTTCGCCGATCGTGTAGGAATCGCCGAGTGCGAGAAAACGCGCATGCGCGGCGGAATTGGCGGCCAGCGTCGCGACCACGAACGGGAAAATGCTGCTCAACAGGCTAGGCCACATGCCGCGTGCCGTTCATCGCCTGCCGCACAAGACATGCCTCGATGCGCGCGAACACCTTGCACACGGCGCGACAATTCGCCACGGTTTTCGTAGCGCACTTCGCTCAGGCGAGCGCTGCTGCGCGCACGCGGATGGGGCAGGGTGAGAGGCATAATCGGGACCAAAAAATGTTGTAGCGCAGCATGCTATCCGAATAGCACGCAATTTCAACCACTACGGCTGGCACCGGGCAGGTAAAATGCGGTTATGCGATTGTCCGCCGATTCCCTTGCCGGCCTGCGCGCCATCGGTTGGCGCGACGGCGCCATCGACCTGCCGAGCGGGCAGCGTCTGGCGAGGGTGATCGCCCAGCATCGCAATGGCTATCGCCTGCACGACGGCAGCATCGAATTCGCTGCGCAGCCAGCGCCGCGCTTTCTGCGGCGCGACGTCGATCCTGCCGAGCGACCGGCCGTGGGTGATTTCGTCGCAATCAACGCCACGCCGTCTGTGCTGATCCAGCAGGTGTTGCCGCGGCGCAGCCTGCTCAGCCGTGCCGCGGCCGGAGAGCGGCACCGCCGCCAGCTCATCGCCGCCAACATCGACACGGTATTCGTGCTCATGGGCCTGGATGGCGATTTCAATCCACGCCGTGCCGAGCGCTATCTGGTCCTGATCCAGGACAGCGGCGCACGCGCCGTGGTGGTCTTGACCAAATTGGACAAAGTGGAAAGTGCAGCAGCGTCCACGATGCGCACGGAATTGCGCACGGCGATCCCGAGCATCGAAACCCACGCGATCAACGCCAAGGATGCGGGCAGCATCGCGCCGCTGCGTGCGCATCTGCAAGCCGGCGACAGCGTCGTGCTGGTGGGTTCGTCTGGTGCGGGAAAATCGACGCTGACCAACACCCTGCTTGGTGTCGAACGCCAGAGTACCGCGGCCGTGCGCGGCCACGACAGCCGCGGTCGTCACACGACGACACACCGTGCGCTGATCCAGTTGCCCGGCGGCGCCTGCCTGATCGACACGCCGGGTATGCGCGAGATCAAGCTCACCGGCGCAGAAGATCTGGGTAGCGCGAATTTCGCCGACATCGAAGCGCTGGGGCTGGACTGCCGCTTCGGCGATTGCGCTCATGGCAACGAACCCGGTTGCGCAGTGCGCGCGGCGCTGGAGGCAGGCAGTCTGGATTGCGGACGCTGGCAAGCCTGGCTGAAACTGCGCGGCGAACTGGCTGCCGCCGGCGATGCCCTTGAAGCGCAACTCAAACGCAAGGCGCTGTCCAGGCGTTTGCCGGGCAAACATGGGCGCCGATGAGATGAGCGCAGCGCTCGCGCTCGCCAAACGCGCATTGCAACACGGCGATCCCGCCGCCGCCGCACGCAGTCTGCATGCGCTGGCGCAGCGCGAGCCGCGCAATGCGGAAATACTGCGGTTGCTCGGGATGGCGCTGAACGCGCAGGAGCGATATGCCGATGCTTTGGCGTACCTGCGCAAGGCGGTCGAACTCGATCCAGCCAATGCGCTCGTCTTCAACAGTCTTGGCAACGCGCTGGGACATCTGGGCGACAAGACCGCTGCCGTCGCAGCATTTGCCCATGCCTGTGCATTGGCGCCGCAGGTGGCGCAGTTTCAGTACAACCTGGGCAAGGCGCTGAACGAAGATGCGCGTCCTGATGCGGCACTGGTGCCGCTGCAAGCCGCGGTGACGCTGGCACCCGACGATTTGCGTGCACAGTATCTGCTCGCGCAGACCGAACGCGTCACGGGGTACACCGACATCGCCGCGCGACACTATCGGCAGTTGCTGGAGGGCCATCCCGAGCGCGCTGAAGCCTGGTTGGGACTTGCCGGGTTGCAGCGTCTGCAATTTTCCGCTGTGGATGTGGACGCAATGGAACGCACGCTGCGCTGTGAACTGAATGACGACGACGCGATTTCGATTCGCTTTGCGCTTGCACGCGGTTACGAGGGTTCGCAGCGGTATCCCGAAGCGATTGCCATGTACCGAGATGCGAATGCGCGAGAGCGCCGACATTGTTCCTGGGATGCCGGACATTTCTCGCGCCGCGTGGACGAGTTTCTGGATACGGTCAACGCGCCGGTATCGGCGAGCGCCGACGCACAGGGCGCGGAAGTGGTTTTCATCGTCAGCATGCCGCGTTCCGGATCGAGCTTGACCGAGCAGATTCTGGCCTCGCACCATCAAGTCGATGGCGCCGGCGAGTTGCCGGATTTGCCCGCGATATTGCATGCCGAGTCCGCACGCCGCGGCGAATCTTTGCCGGCTTGGTTCGCTAAGGCCTCGGCGCAGGATTGGCAGCGCTTGGGACAGGAATATCTGCAACGCACGGCGCGCTGGCGCGCGCAGCGCCCGCACTTTACCGACAAAATGCCGGACAACTGGCGCTTCGTCGGCGTTGCGCTGGCGATGCTGCCGGCCGCACGCGTCATCGTGTGCCGGCGCGATCCGGTGGAAACCTGTCTGGCCTGTTTTCGCCAGTTGTTCACGCGCGGCGGTCAGGCGTTCAGCTACGATCTGGACGATATTGCCGCGTATTGGCGCGATTTCGACCGTGCCGTGCGACATTGGCAGATGTCGTGCCCGGATCGTGTGCACACGCAGTCGTATGAAGCGTTGGTTGCCGATCCGGAAACGCAGATTCGTGCCTTGCTGCAGTTTTGCCGCTTGCCGTTTGATCCGGCGTGTTTGAACTTCCACGAAACGCGACGCAATGTCAGTACGGCAAGTGCGGCGCAGGTGCGCGAACCACTGCGTGTCGATACCGCGCGTGCACCGGCCTACGGTGTGTTGCTGGATCCGCTGCGGATGGCGCTGGGTGTAGTCCGTCAAAGTGACCGGAAACAAGAATGATGCGCCGTGATGTTCGCCATGCCCCACTGGAACTTGCGCTGAAACAACGCAAGTTCGAAGACGCTCATCGCTTGGCGCGGAGCTTGCTGAAAACACAACCGGACGATGCCGAGGCGTTGCGTTTGCTGGGTGCTGCCTTGAGTGGCCTGGGCAAAGGCGGCGACGCCATGGTGGCAATCCGGCGCGCGATTGCACTGCGTCCCGACGATCCGCGAACCCATAACAGTCTTGGTGCCGCGCTGCACGCGATCGGCGATCGCGAGGGCGCAAACGCCGCTTTCGCACGCGCCGTGGAAGTGGCCCCGGATTTTGTCCCGGCATGGCACAATCTCGCGACTGGTTTGATGATGCAGGAAGACAACGCTGGCGCGTTGCATGCCATCGGGAATTTGCTGCGGCTCGAACCAGGTTCGCTGCGCGCCAAAATCATGCGCACCGACGTCTTGCGCAACACGCGGCCCGGAGCAGAAGTCGCTGCCGAGTATCGCTGTCTGATCGACGAGTACCCGGGCTCGGGCTGGCCGTGGTTTGGCTACTCGAATCTAAAGAGCGTTCCTTTTACCGCCGCCGATGTTGCGCAAATGCGCAATTTGCGCGAGAAGATTGCGGATGCGCGCGAACGCATCTCGCTCACATTCGCCTTGGCCAAGGCGCTGGAGGATGTCGGCAATTTCGAAGAAGCCTACGCGGCATTGAGCGAAGCCAACGCCGGTGTGCGGCGCAACGTCGCCTGGAATGCCGCCGGATTCAGCCACGCGGTCGCGGAGATTCTTGGCGCATTTCCGGTCACGCAGACCGCGCCGCCGACGCAGGGACGAGAGGCGATTTTCATCGTCGGATTGCCGCGTTCAGGCACGACGTTGGTCGAACAGATCCTGTGTTCCCACACGTACGTTGTCGGTGGCGGCGAAATGGATCATCTGGCGCAAACCATTCTTGGCGAGAACCGTCGACGCGGCGAGCCCCTCGCACAGTGGGCAGCCAAGGTGGCCGGCGCGGATTGGGAGCGGCTGGGCAGTGAATATCTGCGCAAAACAGCGGTGCGGCGCGGGGCGGCGTTGTGTGTTACCGACAAGGCACCGGAAAACTGGACGTACGCGGGCGCCGCGCTTGCCATGCTGCCCCGGGCACGCATCATCAATTGTCGGCGCGATCCGGTGGAAGTCGGATTTTCATGCTACAAGCAGTTGTTTTCGGCGGACAAACAGGCCTTCAGTTACGATATCGGCGACATCGCCGCGTATTGGCGCGATTATGATCGCGCTTGCCAGCGCTGGCGCGAGTTATATCTGGGTCGTTTTCTGGATGTGCGGTACGAAGACGTGCAAGCGAATCTGGACTCCCAGGTTCGACGGCTGCTTGATTTTTGCGGACTGGAATTCGAGCCGGCATGTGTTCGCTTTCACGAAAATGCACGTGCGGTCAATACGGTGAGCGCCGCCCAGGTGCGCGAGCCGATGCGCCGTGATACCGCGCGTGCGCACAAATATGGTGCGCTGCTCGACCCGCTGCGCGCCGCGCTGGGTCAGCCGCGGCAAGACGCATCCTGATGATGGCGCAGTGAGTTGTTTCAGGCATATCCAGAGAATAATCCGTGATCACCATGCAGCAACGTTATGCGGGATTGCCTCCCGATCTCGCGCAACACACGCGCGACATCACGCAAATGCTGGAATCCCGGCAGCTGGATGATGCCGAAAGCGCGCTGGCCACCGCCTTGGCACGCATGCCGGGCCATCCGGAGCTGCTGCGCCTGCTGGGTGTCGCGCAATATTTGCGCAAGCATGCAGAAAAGGCCATCAACACGTTGTTGAAAGCGCGCGCGGCGTGCCCTGACGATGCGCTGATTCACGACACGCTGGGAAGTTGTTACGAGACCGTGAGCGACTACGCACGCGCACGCGCGGCGTTGAGTCGCGCGTGTTCGCTGGATCCCGACAATGCCCAGTTTTACTACAACTATGCCAACCGCTTGAATATGGATGGCGACAGCGCGAACGCTGCCGAGGCGCTTGCCCGGGCATTGAAACTTGCACCACGGCATATTCAGGCGCGCGCGTTGCAGGCGAGCATGGCAGTTGCCGAAGGCAGGCGGGACGAAGGGGAGACGCTATATCGCGGCATCATTTCCGACAATCCGGCGGAAGCGGGAATGACATGGTGGTGGCTGGCCACACTCAAGCCGATGCCGCTGAACGATGATGACATTGCACTCATGCGGCAAGTCGTCGAAGATCCAGCGACCACGGCTGCCAACCGCTCTTCGACAGGCTTTGCGCTTGCAATCGGATTGGAGCACCAAGGTCGCTTCGAGCAGGCTTTTCACGCGCTGCAAACCTCGCATGCGCTTGTCCGTCAGTACGATAAGCCGTACGACGCTGGCAGATTGACCCGGCTTGTGGATGAGATACTCAACGCGTTCGACGTTGCCCCCAACGGTGCTGTGCCAAGCGAGGGCGAAGAGGCTATTTTCGTGGTCAGCATGCCACGCTCCGGTTCCACACTGACCGAGCAGATCCTGGCGTCGCATTCACAAGTCGAGGGCGGCGGTGAGCTCGCTGACATGTCGCAATTGCTGCAAGATGAGTCGGCTCGCACCGAAAAAGCCTTTCCGGCATGGGTTGCGGATATGACGCCGGAGCTATGGCGGGTATTTGGCCAACGCTACTTGGCGCGCACTCGTCGTTGGCGCAGGCAGCGACCGCGATTTACCGACAAGCGTCCTGGCAATTGGCTGCATGTCGGAGCCATTCTGGCCAGTTTGCCGAAAGCCCGGGTGGTGATCGCGCGGCGCGATCCATTGGAAAATTGCCTCGGCTGCTATCGCTACATGGTAAATCACGATTACAGCCATGATTTCGCGGATCTGGCCGCTGCCTGGCGCGATTTCGATCGTGCGGCCACGCATTGGGCGAAACTGCATCCGGAGCGGGTGCGCGTACAGGTTTACGAAGACTTGGTCCTCGATCCGGAAAAACAGATCCGCGAATTGCTGGCATTTTGCGATTTGCCATTCGAACAAGCCTGTCTGCATTTTCACACGACGGAACGTCGCGTTGCCACACCCAGCGCCACCCAGGTGCGCGAGCCAATCCGCCGCGATACTGCCCGTGCGCACAAATATGGCGCGCTGCTCGACCCGTTGCGCGCCGAGCTTGGCCTGCCGCCATTCGAGGCCTGAATACTGTATTGGAGATTTACGTGGATCGAAACGAATTGATTGCCGATTTGCCGGCGCCGGTGCGTGCCTTGTTGCAGCAATGCGATCGGGCTTTGCGCGCCGGCGATCGGGCGGCCGCGCTGGCCAGCGCGCGCCAGGCGGCGAAGGCTGCACCCGATCATCCGGAAGTGTTGCGCCAACTCGCGGCGGCGTTGACCGCGCACGGACCGTCGCCGGAAGCGCTGGCCGCCATCGAGCAAGCTCTGGAATTCCGCCCGGACGATGCGGCCATGCTGACCACGCACGCACTCGTGCTGCAAGCGAACGCGCGGCCGAACGAAGCGATCGAATCGTTCCGCCTGGCGAGTGAATTGGCGCCGGAGTCGGCCAACAATGCCTACAATCTCGGTCGCGCGCTGTACCACCTGGGCGATGACGACGAAAGCCTGACGGCGCTGGATCGCGCCCTGGCGCTCGATCCGGAACATCGCAATGCGCGCGCCACCGCTGCCGATGTCCTCAATCGGCTGGGACGCACGGACGCGGCCGTTGCACACCTTTCCTACCTGATCGAACGCAATCCGCGTGACGTACGCTCGTTGACCGCGCTGACCACCCTGCGGCCGGCTGCAATCGACGTCGGCATGATTCAAACCATGACCACCCTGTTCGATTCCCAAACCGCGAATCTCGACGATCGCATACGCTTGGGCTTTGCGTTGGGCAAACTGCACGCCACCCGGCAGCACTACGCCGATTCATACGCGGCCTACTCCCGCGCCAATGCGCTGGTGCGCGCGCGCGTGCCATGGAACGTGGCGGGGCACGCCAGGGCGATCAACGAATTGCTGGTCGCTTTCGCGAAACCCTCCGCGGCGCAAGACCGTGCGCTGGGCAACGAGATGATTTTCATTGTCAGCCTGCCGCGCTCAGGCTCGACGCTGACCGAGCAGATTCTCGCTGCGCATCCCCAAGTCGATGCCGGCGACGAGCGCAATGACGTATTCAACGTGATTGAAGACGAAAGCCGGCGCCGCAAGCAAGCCCTTGCGCAATGGGCGCCGCTGGCGACCGCGCAGGATTGGCAACGCCTGGGCGAGGGCTATCTCGCGCGCAGCCGGCACTGGCGCGCGCACGGCACGCACGCGACCGACAAGCTGCCGGGCAACTGGTTGTGGCTGGGCGCCCTGGCCGCCATGTTGCCCGGCGCGCATGTTATCGACTGCCGCCGCGATCTGCTGGAAACCGCGTGGTCATGCTATTGCCATTTGTTCCGCATCGGCACGCAGGATTTCAGTTACGACTTTGATTCCATTGCCGCCTATGCGCGCGACTACACGCGTGCACTCACGCATTGGAACGGCCTGTACCCGCAACGCATCCGCACGCAATCCTACGAAGCATTGATTGCCGATCCCGAAACACAGACGCGGCAGTTGCTGGAATGGTGTGGTCTGGAGTTCGATCCGGCCTGTTTGCGGTTCTGGGAAGCACAGCGCAGCGTGCGCACCGCCAGCGCCGCCCAGGTGCGCGAGCCGATTCGCCGCGACACCGCGCGTGCCGACAGGTATGGCGCGCTGCTGGATCCGCTGCGCGTGGCGTTGGGCTTGCCGCTTTTCCCCGCGGAGTAGTCCCCCGCAGTATAGTGCGCCGCATGACCGATTCGCCGGCAACGCTGGAGCGCATCGCCGCGCTGGACGGTCGTCTGGTCGCGGCGGTCAAGGGCATCAAGCTGCTGGCGGCGGTCAGTTGGCCGGCCAGCGCGCAGGGCGCATTCCTCAATGGTTGGCATGCGAAAAATCCACAATTGCCAAAAGTGGAATACGCGAAATCCGATTTCTCGCGCACGCGCGAGGAGCTCGAGGCGATCTTCCTTTCCGCCGACATGCAGCATCCACTCGGCGACTATCTGCGCCGTACCGCGCAGTCCTGGCGCATTGCCACCGAACTGCTCGATGCGGTCGGCACGTCGGCTGTCACCGCGCATTCGATCGACTTGTTCGGGCGTCCGGGCGACCGCCTGCCGGGCGGCACGGTCAGCACGCTGGATGCGGCGCGCCACTTCATCGAACTGGCGGACGAGCTGGGTGGCGAGATCACGGCGCACGAGGCCGACTACTGCATTCCGGCGGTCCTGTTGCAGGGTGAATTGCAGGACCGGCTCGATGGATTCTTCGGCGCGGGCACGCTGCGGGTGGAAACCGACCCGAACCTGATCGCCAAGGCCGCTGCTGGCCCCACGCGCATCCGGCTGCGCGCGGCGACGTGTTTTTCCGAATACGACAAGCACCAGTTGCTCGAACACGAGGCGTTCGTGCACTCGCTGACGGCACTCAACGGCCGCGTGCAACCGAACCTGGGATCGCTGGCGATGAACTCGCCGCGCATCACCGCGACGCAGGAAGGCTTGGCCACGTTCGCGGAACTCATGTCCGGTGCGATTGACATTGGCCGCATGAAACGCATTTCCCTGCGCATTCTGGCGATCGACAAGGCGCTGCACGGCGCAGACTTCATCGATGTGTTCCGCTTTTTTCTCGATGCGGGGCAAACCGAGACCGACAGTTTCGCTTCGGCCGCGCGCGTGTTCCGCGGCGTGCCGTTGAGCGGTGGCAGCGCGTTCACCAAGGATGCGGTGTATTTGCACGGACTGCTGTCAGTACACACGTTTTTCCGCTGGGCGCTGAAGAACCGCAAACTGCAATGGTGCCGCAACCTGTTCGCCGGCAAGATGACCCTGCACGATGTGATCGCGCTGGCGCCGTGGTTCGAATCCGGCTACATCGCTGCGCCGTTGTATCTGCCGCCGTGGATGCAACGCGCGAACGGCTTGGCTGGCGTGCTGGCGTTTTCGCTGTTTGCCAACAAGATCCGCTTGGATCGGGTCGAGGCGGAAGATCTGGTGCTGGGGGTGTGAGCGGAACAATCGTCGGTGCGCGTATTTCGATACCGACGTAATCGAAAGTATCGCGTCTGCTGCCCGGAACATCAGTAGCACGCGCGTCAGGATCACGTTCCGGGCCACCGAACGACGCGTTTTTCTTTGACGGATGCGACGGCTGCGATTGACCTGCATCATGCTGTGCTAAGCTCGCAAACCCGCATTGGACGCGGGATTGCGAGTTTTCCGCCATGTCCACCGCTGACGATCTGAAACAGGCCGCCCTCGAATATCACCGCCGCGCCCCGCAGGGCAAGATCAAGGTTGCGCCGACCAAGCCGCTGGTGACCCAGCGCGATCTGGCACTGGCCTATTCGCCAGGCGTCGCCGCTGCGTGCGAGGCGATCGTCGCCGATCCAAACGAGGTTTCCACGCTCACCGCACGCGGCAATCTGGTTGCTGTCATCACCAATGGCACGGCGGTGCTGGGTCTGGGCAACATCGGTCCGCTCGCGGCCAAGCCCGTGATGGAAGGCAAAGGTGTGCTGTTCCAGAAATTCGCCGGCGTCGACGTGTTCGATATCGAAGTTGCCGAGCGCGATCCGGACAAGCTCGTCGACATCATTGCTGCGCTCGAGCCCACCTTTGGCGGTATCAATCTCGAGGATATCAAGGCTCCGGAATGCTTTATCGTCGAGCGCAGAGTGCGCGAGCGCATGAAGATTCCGGTTTTTCACGACGATCAGCACGGCACCTCGATCATCGTCGGCGCTGCGCTGATCAATGCCTTGCATGTGGTCGGCAAGAAAATCGACGCCGTCAAGATCGCTTCGACGGGTGCCGGAGCGGCCGGTATCGCCTGCCTGGACATGCTCGTGCAGCTCGGTGCGAAGCCTGAAAACATCCTCGTCGCTGACCGCATCGGCGTGCTCTACAAGGGCCGCGACGATGAAATGGACCCGGCCAAGCAGCGCTATGCGCGCGACACCCGGGCGCGCACGCTGGCTGATATCGTCGTAGGTGCGGACGTGTTTCTGGGGCTTTCCGCCGCCGGCGTACTCAGTGCGGCGATGGTCAAGACGATGGCGACGCGGCCGGTGATCCTGGCGCTCGCCAACCCGACGCCGGAAATCCTGCCGGAACTGGCGCGCGAGGCGCGCGCCGACGCGATCATCGCCACCGGCCGCTCGGATTATCCGAACCAGGTCAACAACGCGCTGTGCTTTCCGTACATCTTCCGTGGCGCGCTTGATGTCGGCGCCACGACGATCAACGAGGCGATGAAAGTGGCCTGCGTGAACGCGATCGCGGAGCTGGCGCGGCGCGAGATTTCCGATGTGGCGGCACGCGCCTACGGCGACCGTCTGCTCAGCTTCGGCCCGGATTACCTGATTCCACAGCCGTTCGATCCACGTTTGTTGGTGTCGCTCGCGCCAGCGGTGGCGAAGGCGGCGATGGAGTCGGGCGTGGCCACGCGCCCGATTGCGGATCTGAATATCTATCGCGAGCGTTTGAGCCAATTCGTGTTCCGCACCGGTCTGGTGATGAAGCCGGTGTTCGAGCGCGCCCGCGCGGACGTCAAGCGTGTGGTCTACGCCGAGGGCGAAGAAGACGTCGTGCTGCGTGCGGTGCAGACGCTGGTCGATGAAGGCATGGCTCGACCTATCTTGATCGGCCGACCGGCGGTAATCGAAAAACGCATCGCGCGCCTGTGTTTGCGCATCCGCGCGGGCGAGCATTTCGAGCTGACCAATATTGATGACGATCCGCGCTACAACGATTACTGGAACCTGTATCTGCGCCTGAACGAGCGTCACGGCATCACGCCGGCCTTAGCCAAGTCGCTGGTGCGTTCGCGCCCGACCCTGATCGCGGCGCTGATGCTCGCACGCGGCGAAGCCGACGCGATGATCTGCGGCATTGTCGGCCGCTACACACACCAATTGCGGCATATCCTGGATGTGATCCCGCTGGATGCCGGCATCCATGCCGCGTCCGCGATGACCGCAGTGCAGAATGACCGCGGTACCTGGTTCTTCGTCGATACGCACGTGCAGTACGAACCTACTGCCGAGCAGATCGCCGAGGCCACGCAGCAAGCCGTTTTGCGTTTGAAGCTATTCGGCATTGCGCCGCATGTGGCGCTGTTGTCGCACTCGAATTTCGGCAGCCACGACAACGCCAGCGCACGCAAGATGCGGCAGGTGCTTGAGCTCATCCGCGCCCGCGATCCGGCGCTGGAGATCGACGGCGAGATGCAGTCCGACGCTGCGCTGAACGAGGAAATCCGTGCGCGCATCTTCCCCAATTCCACGCTGCGCGGCCGCGCCAACGTATTCGTGTTTCCGAACCAGGACGCGGCCAATATCGCCTACAACATGGTGCGTCAGTTCACCGACGGCGTCGCTATCGGCCCGATCCTGATGGGCGTGTCGCGGCCCGCGCATGTGCTCACCCCGGCCTCGACCGTGCGCCGCGTGGTCAACATGACTGCCATCGCCTGCGTCGAGGCGCAGATTCGGGCGCAGACAACCGGCTGAAAATCGACGCCGTCGGTCGGCGCCGTTACACTGGCGGCCATCCCATCTCGTCCATTACCGGCGCCGTGCGCCGTGCGGAGAACACCATGAACCCGCTGACCGACATGCTCAATCAGGACCCCGACCCGGCCGAAACCCGCGAATGGCTCGAATCCATCGATGCGGTCATCGGCGCCGAAGGTACCGAGCGCGCGCATTTCCTGCTGGAAAAACTCGTTGGCGAAACGCGCCGCGCCGGTGGCCATCTGCCTTTCGCGCCGACCACCGAGTACATCAACACGATTCCGGCCCAGCGCGAAGCCAAGATGCCGGGCGATCCGACGATGGAATGGCGCATCCGCTGCCTGATTCGCTGGAATGCGATGGCGATGGTGGTGCGCGCGAATCGCAAGCCGGGCGAGCTCGGCGGCCACATCGCAAGCTTTGCCTCGTCGGCGACGTTGTTCGATGTCGGTTTCAATCATTTCTGGCATGCGCCGAGCGCGGATCATCCCGGCGATCTGATCTTCCACCAGGGCCATTCCAGCCCAGGCCTGTATGCGCGCTCGTTTCTGGAAGGTCGCATCGATGCGCAGCGTCTCGACCTGTTCCGCCTCGAAGTGGTCGGCAAGGGCCGCGGCCTGCCCTCGTATCCACACCCGTGGCTGATGCCGGACTACTGGCAGGTTCCGACAGTGTCGATGGGGCTCGGGCCGTTGCAGGCGATTTATCAGGCGCAGTTCTGGAAGTATCTGGAAGCGCGCGGATTGGTGCCGAAAACCAACCGCAAGGTCTGGTGTTTCCTTGGCGACGGCGAGTGCGACGAGCCTGAATCGCTCGGCGCGATTTCGCTGGCCGGACGCGAGCATCTGGACAATCTGATCTTCGTCATCAACTGCAATCTGCAGCGCCTGGACGGTCCGGTGCGCGGCAACGGCAAGATCATTCAGGAACTGGAAGGCGTGTTTCGCGGCGCCGGCTGGAATGCGCTCAAGGTGCTGTGGGGCAGCTACTGGGATCCGCTGCTGGCGCGCGACAAGGATGGCCTGCTGCGCAAGGTCATGATGGATACCGTCGACGGTGAGTACCAGGCCTGCAAGGCGTTTGGCGGTGCCTACACGCGCGAGCATTTTTTCGGCAAATATCCGGAAACGCTGGAGATGGTGCGCAATCTTTCCGATGACGATATCTGGCGCCTGAACCGCGGCGGTCACGATCCGCACAAGGTCTATGCGGCCTATTTCGAAGCGGTGAATACCACCGACATGCCCACGGTGATTCTGGCGAAGACCGTCAAAGGCTACGGCATGGGCGGGGCCGGCGAGTCGATGAATATCTCGCATCAGGCCAAGAAGATGGACGATGCCGCCGTGCATGCGTTCCGCGACCGTTTCCGCATTCCGATCGACGACGACAAACTCGCAGACGTGCCGTATTACCACCCCGGCAAGGATTCGCCGGAAGTGCAATACATGCTCGAACGCCGCAAGGCGCTCGGCGGATTTCTTCCCGCACGCCGGCGCAAGGCGACCACCGCGCTGCCGGCGCCGGAGCTGGCCGCGCTCGAGTCGATCACCAAGGGCACCGGTGAGCGCGAAATCTCGACCACCATGGCCCTGGTGCGCGGCATGAATTTGTTGCTGCGTGACAAGGTCCTCGCGCCGCATGTGGTGCCGATCGTCGCCGACGAAGCGCGCACGTTCGGCATGGAAGGCATGTTCCGCCAGATCGGCATCTATGCGCCGTTCGGACAGAAGTACAAGCCGCAGGACGCCGACCAGTTGATGTACTACCGCGAGTCCGAATCCGGGCAAGTGCTGCAACAGGGCATCAGTGAACTGGGTGCGATGGCAAGCTGGATGGCCGCGGCCAGCAGCTATTCGATTTCCGATCAGCCGATGCTGCCGTTTTACATCTACTACTCGATGTTCGGCTTCCAACGCGTGGGCGATCTGGCCTGGGCCGCCGGCGACATGCGTTGCCGCGGCTTTCTGATCGGCGGTACCTCTGGCCGCACCACGCTCAACGGCGAGGGCCTGCAGCACGAAGACGGGCACAGCCACGTGTTCAGCGCCGCCATTCCCAACTGCCGCTCCTACGATCCGGCCTTTGCCTACGAACTGGCGTTGATCATCCAGGACGGCATGCGGCGCATGTATCAGCAGCAGGAGGATTGCTACTACTACCTGACGATCTACAACGAGAACCACACGCATCCGGCGATGCCGCCGGGTGTCGAAAGCGGCATCGTGCGCGGCATGTATCTGCTGCAACCGGCGCAGCAGTCGTCCAAGCTGCATGTGCAGCTGCTCGGCTCCGGCAGCATCCTGCGCGAAGTCATCGCCGCCGCCGATCTGTTGGCAGCCGAATGGGACGTGACCGCCGATGTCTGGAGCGTGCCCAGCTTCACCGAGCTTGCCCGCAACGGCGCCGCCACCGAACGCTGGAATCTGCTGCATCCAAAAGAACCGCCGCGGCAGAGTTACGTGCAGCAGTGCCTGCACGGCATGACCGGCCCGGCGATCGCCGCCACCGACTGGGTGCGCGCCTACCCCGAACAGATCCGGCCTTACGTGCCGATGCCGTACCACGTGCTCGGCACCGATGGCTTCGGCCGCTCCGACAATCGCCCGGCACTGCGC
>JBOHYL010000077.1:0-1684 GCA_050737915.1 Rudaea sp. | reverse complement strand
GCGCAGATGCACCGCCAGCGCGTGCGGGTCGGGCGCGCTGGCGTGCGGCAGCACGCCCAGGCACGGAACTGGGAGATGCGCGCGCAGCGTCGTGAGGTTTTCCTCGACGCAATCCATCTGCGGATCGACGCGATTGCCGATCCAGCCGGTGAGCTTGCAGCCGTCGCCGATGATCGCGCGCGCGGAAAGCTGGGCGTGATTCAGGCAACCCAGGCGCAGACCAACGACGAGGATCACGGGCAGATCCAGCGCGCGCACGAGATCGGCCTGCATCATCGTATCCGACAACGGCACCATCCAGCCACCGATGCCTTCGACCACGACGAAATCGTAATTTGTGGATAATGCAGCAAATGCTGCGTCGACTGGATCGAACCGTATTTCTGCGCCGGCATGCCGAGCGGCCAGATGCGGCGCGATCGCCTCGGGCAGCGCGACCGGATTGACCAGCGTGTAATCCGGCGCGCCGGCGCTGTGTGCGATCAGCAGTTCCGCGTCCTCGTTGCGCAAGCCCTGCGGCGTTTGCCGGCAGCCGCTGGCGACAGGCTTCATGCCGACGGCGCGTCGTCCGCCCGCATTGACTGCGGCGAGCAGCGTTGCCGACACAATGGATTTGCCGATGCCGGTGTCGGTGCCGGTGATGAAAACTCCGCGATTCATGTATGTGCGGCGGCGAGCGCCGCCAGCCGCCGTGAGCTGTGCTGGCGCAAGACGCCGACCAGCACGAAAATCAGGAGGTAGCAACAACCCGGCACGGAAGCGGACCAGACCCCGAGTCGGTCGAACGGCAGGGCGAAGGCCAAGACGCAGGAAAGCAGGGCGATGATGCAGGTGCCACACCAGTAATACATGTGCCGACGAGTGATTTCCGCCTCGCCGGCATCCAGGCCGATGTATTCGCGCAGCCGGTAGGCATGCCGGTAGAGCAGCACGAATACCAGGGCGATTGCCGCATAACCCAGGCCGAACACGATGTACGCGGTGCGCAGGTCGTCGATGCGTGTCAGCCGGATCGGTTGGTCGGCCAGCCAGCCGCCACTCATCGAGGCAAAGCTGGCCGCAAACAGAAAACGCAGCGGATAAACGTAGATCAGCACCAGAAACACTAGCAGGATGCCGAGCGTGACCGCGGTGCGATCCTCGATATCGTAATGCCGGCCCCAGGCACGGTGCCCCTGCCAAAACCGTGCGATCAGCAAAAAACAGGCCGCGAAGGCGGGGATGCCGCGCAGCGCCTGCAGCATGGCCGGCACCGATTCGGGAATGTGCCCCACCGAAATTACCAGCAAGGTGACGGCGAAGGCGAAGGCCGAATCGACGAATCCTTCGAGCCGCGTCGGCTGATGGCGACGGATGCGCAATACGCTGGAAACGGAAGTGGACACGGGTACAGGATAAATCCCGGCGCCTGCGCGCGCCACACGCTAGAATGTGCGCATGTTCGCCGCCGCCGCCATCCACGCCGACAGCAAGCCCGGACTTTACGCCGAACTCGCCGAACAGGCGCGCGGCCTGCTGCACGGCGAGCGCGACCGCATCGCGAATGCGGCGAATCTCGCCGCGCTGATCTATCACGCCCTGCCGGACATCAACTGGGCCGGTTTCTATTTCTACGATGGTGCAGAACTCGTGGTCGGCCCGTTCCAGGGCCAACCCGCTTGCGTGCGCATCGCGCTTGGCAAGG
>JBOHYL010000076.1:0-7512 GCA_050737915.1 Rudaea sp. | reverse complement strand
GCTACCCAGATTGCCTCCATGATCTGTGCTTCGCTGGCGCCGTGGCGCAGGGCCGCCTCGGTATGACCGTGGATGCAGTAGGGACACTGGGTTACGGGCGCCACGGCCACCGCGATCAGTTGCTTGGTCACGACCGGCAATGCGCCTGCGGCGAATACCTGCGCGCTGAAGGTCTTGAATGCATCACGCGTCTGCGGTGCCAGTTCGCGCCGCTTGTGCGCGATCGTGCCGCTCGTGTCAGGAAAGAGGGAATGCGTCATTGGAGTCTCCTGGAAGTGAACCGGATCAACGTGGCTTCGACGAATGCGAATGGCGGCCCAGCGTCCAGGCCGGCGGGTCGCTGGCCGGAAAGCTTTGCTCGAGCGTGTCGTCGATATCGATCTCGGCCGGGCTTGGTGGGATGATGTTCGCCACGGGCTGCAGCGGTGCGTGCTTCGGCGGTGCGTTATCGCGCGACGGCGTCGAGAATTGGGTGATCGGATTGGACATGATGGCATTCCTTTCTCAGGCGGCGCTGGCCGCGTAAATCCCCTGCCCCTTTTGACTCCTTAACGCGGTGATGGTTCGTTCGGTGCCGTGCCAAGCCCCGCGTTGTTGTGCTCGAGCACCCGTTCGGCGCGATAGCTCGAACGAACCAGCGCTCCCGCGACGACTTCGACGAAGCCGCGCGTGAGTGCCTGTTCGCGGTAGGCGCGGAACTCGTCCGGCGTTACATAGCGTGCCACCGGCAGATGATGGGGCGTAGGCCGCAGATACTGGCCAAGCGTGAGCACGTCCACACCGGCGGTGCGAATGTCATCGAACGCCTGTTTCAGTTCAGCGTCCGTCTCGCCCAGACCCAGCATCAGGCTGGTCTTCGTCATGGTTTGTGGCGCGTGGCGCTTGGCGAACGCGAGCACGTCCAGAGTTTGCGCGTAGCCGGCGCGCGGATCACGCACGCGGTTCGTCAGACGGGCAACAGTTTCCAGATTCTGCGCATACGTGACCAGGCCTGCGTCGAGGACGGTCGCTACCGCAGCGTGGTTGCCGGCGAAATCCGGCGTCAGCGCCTCAACGGCGGCCGCAGGCGCGCGCGCATGGATCGCGTGGATGCAGGCGGCGAAATGCGCCGCACCACCATCAACCAGATCATCGCGGTCGACCGACGTCAGCACGACGTAGCGCAGTCCCATCAGGGCAACCGCGGTGGCGACGTGCTCCGGTTCGGATGCATCCAGTTGACCGTGTGGATTGCCCGTGTTTACAGCGCAGAAACGGCAGGCGCGGGTGCACACCGAGCCCATCAACATCAAGGTGGCGGTACCCCGGCTCCAGCATTCGGCGATGTTCGGGCAGCGCGATTCCGCGCATACCGTATGCAGATCGTTCTGACGCACGATGTCACGCACCGATTCGTAACGTGCGCCTTGCGGTAGACGCACGCGCAGCCACGGTGGCTTCGGCGTGGACGGCTCCAGGCTGCCGGCGTGCGGGCGGATGCCACCCTTGATCGCACGCACGCCGTCCGCGGCGAGGAATTTTTCGCCATCGGCGATGCGCCCGTGTGTATTGGCGCAGCTCATGCGGGCGTGCCTGCAGTGGAACTCTCCGCATCCAGCGCGCTCTCGACTTGACGGCGCAAATCCCAATAACATCTTTCGATTTCAATGTTGGCAAATGGCGGAACCGGCTCGCCCGCGCGTGGCGCGCGCAAGCGGTAGATAGTGCCGCAGTACGGACAGGCCTCGCGGCCGCTGCGGTGGATGGGCAGGTAGATGCGTGGATGCGCATTCCACAATTCGGTGCCCGGCAGCGGACAGGCGAGCGGCAGGTCACCCCACTGCACGTCGAGTACGCGCTCGGCGCAGGATGCACCCGGTACCGTCACCGGTTCAGGAAGGATGCCGCGCATGTGCATGACCTCAGCGCTCCAGGGACGGCAGTTTGTCGGGAACGCCGTTCCAGGCGTCGGCGTCTTCCGGTGGCGAGATGCGGCTGGGAATGACCGGCCACAATGGCGCGAGTTCGGCGTTGATCTGCAGGAAATTCTCTTGCCCGACCGGCACGTCGTCTTCGGGGAAGATCGCATCCGCAGGGCATTCGGGAACGCACAGCGTGCAGTCGATGCATTCTTCCGGATCGATCACCAGAAAGTTGGGACCTTCGTGAAAGCAATCCACCGGGCATACTTCCACGCAGTCGGTGTACTTGCACTTGATGCAGTTGTCGGTGACGACGTGGGTCATGACGGTTTGCCTCGCGCGTGTATCCTGCGGCTGGCGTCACAGAGTACGGTATGCGCAATAACATGTATTGTCAATACATGTTTTATAGCAAGGCACACAGCCATATTTTCGATACTCGCCTAACGCCTTCGCCGACAAAAAAAGCCCCGCACCGAGCGGGGCTTTGCGGAATGCCACAGCGTGTGCTACTGCAATTGATCCCACAAGAAGGTATAGGCCAGCGCGTGCATGTGCGCGGCCTGCTGATTGTCCGCACCCGCGCCGTGGCCGCCTTCGGTGTTTTCGTAGAACCACACGTTTGGCAGTTTCCAGCCTTCCATTTTTGCCGCCATCTTGCGTGCCTGCTGTGGGCCGACGCGGTCGTCGCTGGTGGTTGTGTAGAACAGCACCGGCGGATACTTTTTATCCTTTTCCACATTCTGGTATGGCGAGAAGGTCTTGATGAAGTTCCAGTCCGCCGTATCCGGGTTGCCGTATTCGGCCATCCATGACGCTCCAGCGTCCAGATGCGAATAGCGCTTCATGTCCAGCAGCGGCACTTCGCACGCGATCGCGCCGAACAGCTGCGGATATCCGGTCAGCATGTTGCCCATCAACAATCCGCCGTTGCTGCCGCCTTCGGCGCCCAGATGTTTGGGCGAGGTCACGCCGCGTTTGATCAGATCTTCCGCGACCGCGGCGAAATCCTCGTAGGCACGCGGGCGGTTCGCTTTCAACGCGGCCTGATGCCAGGCCGGACCGTATTCGCCACCGCCACGGATATTGGCGACGACGTACACGCCGCCACGCGCGAGCCAGGCACGTCCGACGGAGCCGGAATAATACGGTTCCAGCGATACCTCAAAACCGCCGTAGCCATAGAGCAGTGTGCGATTGCTGCCGTCGAGTTTCAGGTCTTTCGGCGCGATCTGGAAATACGGCACGCGCGTACCATCCTTTGACGTGACGAAGTGCTGGCTCACGGAAAACTTCGAAGCGTCGAAAAATGCCGGGCTTTGTTTGATGGTCTGCGCATGGCCGTGACTGAGCACGCCACGTTCGAGCGACGAGGGAGTCAGGAAGCCGGTGACACTGAGCCAATATTCGTCGGAATGATCCGGGTCGGTAGCGACCACGCCGATCGTGCTGAATGCCGGCGCGCCGGGCAGCGTCGTGCGTTTCCAGGTTCCGTGTTGCGGTGTCAGCACTTCGAGGCGGCTCTTGACGTCGTCTAGCACATTCAGGATCAGGTGGTGCTGTGTCCACGAAGACCCGGCCAGCGCGGTGTGCGCGTCGGGCGTGAACAACGCCTGGAAATCGCGCTTGCCGGCCATGAAGTCATCGAACCTGGTGACCAGTAGCGCACCGGATGGCCAGGTCTTGCCGCCGATCGTCCAGGGCGACTTGGTCTGTACCAGCAGCCATTCGCGATGCACGTCGGCGCGCGCATCAGTGGGTACGTCGATACGGATCAACTGCCCATCCTTGCGCAGGTACTGCTCGAAATGGAAGATGTCCTTAGCAACAACTACAAAATCGCGCGCGTATCCGGGCGAGCTTTCGTGGTTGGCGAACACGCCGAGGTCTGATGGCTTGCCTTCATAAATAGGCGTCGCTGCGGATAGCGGTGTGCCGCGTTTCCACTCCTTGGCGATCCGCGGATAACTGGATTCGGTCATCGATCCCGGACCGAAATCGGTGCCGATGTAAATATGGTTTTCATCGATCCAGCTGGTGCTGCTTTTTGCCACCGACAAATCGAAGCCGCCTTTGACGAACGACTTGGTCGGCATATCGAACTCGCGCACTTCCACCGCGTCGCCGCCACCCGGCGACAACGACAACAGGCAGCGGTCGAATTTCGGCTTCAGGCACTGTGCGCCCTTGAATACCCACTTCGCATTTTCGGTTTTGTTGAGCGCATCGATATCCAGCAACACGTCCCATTTCGGATCGGCCTTGCGGTATTCGGTCAGCGTGGTGCGCCGCCAAATGCCGCGCGGATGCGCCTTGTCCTGCCAGAAGTTGTACAGGTGTTCGCCCATGCGGCTGACGTAGGGAATACGCGCATCGGAGTCGAGTACTTGCAGAATGTCATCGCGCGATTTCGCGAACTCGGGTGACGTGGCGAACTGCTTTTCGGTGATTGCGTTCTGCGCCTTGACCCAATCTGTCGCACGCGCGCCGTGGGTGTCTTCCAGCCACAGATACGGGTCGTCCGTGGTGGTCGTAGTTGTTGAGCTTGGGTTCACGGCGGCAGTCTTGTTCGGGACAGGGGCACAGGCAGCGAGGGCACAGCAGACGGCAAGGGCAGTAGCAAACAGTCTCATTGGAGTTCTCCAGAAAACAAAGCCCACCCGGCGCGCGGGTGGGCTCGGTCATCGTTTCAGTTACAGCAGCGGAATCAGCAGCAGCGCGACGATATTGATGATCTTGATCAGCGGATTGACCGCCGGGCCGGCGGTGTCCTTGTACGGGTCGCCGACGGTATCGCCGGTGACGGCGGCCTTGTGCGCATCCGAGCCCTTGCCGCCGAAGTTGCCGTCCTCGATGTATTTCTTGGCATTGTCCCAGGCGCCGCCGCCGGTGGTCATGGAAATCGCCACGAACAAACCGGTGACGATGGTGCCGATGAGCACGCCGCCGAGCGCTTTGGCTCCTTCCGCGGCCGAGCCGGTGATGAAGGTGGCACCGAATGCGACGACGATCGGTACCAGTACCGGCAACAACGAGGGAACCAGCATTTCCTTGATCGCGGATTTGGTCAACAGGTCCACGGCCTTGGAATAATCCGGTTTGGCGCTGCCGTCCATGATGCCCTTGATTTCGCGGAACTGGCGGCGCACCTCAACGACGACCGAAGCCGCCGCACGGCCGACCGCTTCCATCGCCATCGCGCCGAACAGATACGGAATCAGACCGCCGATGAACAGGCCGATGATGACCATGTGATCGGACAGGTCGAACGGAATCAGCTGACCGGCGAGATTCGGCGCGGTGGCCAGGTTGTGCGTGTAGTCGGCGAACAGCACGAGCGCAGCGAGACCTGCCGAACCGATCGCGTAACCTTTCGTCACCGCCTTGGTGGTGTTGCCTACAGCGTCGAGCGGGTCGGTCACCGCGCGCACTTCCTTCGGCAGTTCGGCCATCTCGGCGATGCCGCCGGCGTTGTCGGTGATCGGGCCGTAGGCGTCGAGCGCGACGATCATGCCGGTCATCGACAGCATTGCCGTGGCAGCGATCGCGATGCCGTACAGGCCGGCGAAGAAATGCGCGCCCCAGATCGCTGCGCAGATCGCCAGCACCGGCAGCGCGGTCGACTTCATCGATACGCCGATGCCGGCGATGATGTTGGTCGCGTGGCCGGTAGTCGAGGCTTGCGCCACGTGCCGCACCGGCGAGTATTCGGTGGCGGTGTAGTACTCGGTAATCACGACCATCGCCACGGTGAGCAGGATGCCAATCAGCGCGCACCAATACACGTTCCATGCGCCGAACGCCGTGTCGGCCATCATTGCCTGCGTGACCGGGATGAAGGCGAGCAAGGCGAGCACGGCGGAGACGCCAACGCCCATGTACAGCGCATTCATGATCTTGCCGCCGTCGCGCGCGCGCACGAAGAACATGCCGATGATCGAGGCGACGATGGATACGCCGCCGAGCACCAGCGGATACAGCACGCCGTAGTCGCCGACATCCTTGCCGAGCACGCCGCCGAGCAACATGGTGGCGATCAGGGTGACGGCGTAGGTCTCGAACAGGTCCGCGGCCATGCCTGCGCAGTCGCCGACGTTGTCGCCGACATTATCGGCGATCACCGCCGGATTGCGCGGATCGTCCTCGGGGATGCCTGCTTCGACCTTGCCGACCAGATCGGCGCCGACATCGGCGCCCTTGGTGAAGATGCCGCCGCCCAGGCGTGCGAAGATCGAGATCAGGGACGAGCCGAAGGCCAGACCTACCATCGCGTGCAGGGCTTGTTCCTGACTATGGCCCAGATGCAGCAGGATCGCGTAGTAACCGGCCACACCAAGAAGCGCCAGGCCGACAACCAGCATGCCGGTGATCGAACCGCCGCGAAACGCCACTTGCAGCGCGGCGTTCATGCCGCTGCGCGCGGCTTCGGCGGTACGCACATTCGCGCGCACCGAGATGTTCATGCCGATGAAGCCGGTTAGGCCCGACAAAATCGCGCCGATGGCGAAGCCTATTGCGGCGCTCCACCCGAGTTTGGTGAAGCCGATGACCAGAAACAACACCACGCCGACGATGGCGATGGCGCGGTACTGGCGATTCAGATACGCGCGGGCGCCGACCTGGATTGCGGTGGCGATTTCCTGCATGCGTGCGTTGCCGGCCGGCTTGGCCAGAACCCACGCGCGCGACCAGACCCCGTAAAGAATCGCGAGCAGGGCGCAGCCCAGTGCGATCCAGATGGCATAGTGCTGAAAGAACATCGATTTCTCCCTAGGACAATAATCGGTGCGAAGTGACGCGGATGCGACAAAACCTGCGAAGTATAACGGCAGCCTCCGCCAACGCCATCCCTGCGGCGCAGCAAAACGGTGCTATTTGTCCGCCAGTGCGTAGCTGGGCAATTTCTTTTTCGCCAAGCGCAGTTTGAGTCGCACGTACTTGGGCAATCCGCTCACTGCGTCGTAGGGCGGTGCATCCTCGCCGCGGATCAGCGGTTGCAGATAGCGGCGCGCGGCGGGCGTGATGCCAAACCCGTCGTCGCGGATGAAATTCTTCGGCAGTTTTTTTTCGACGTTCGCGATTTGCGCGAGCGGTGCCGGTTCGATCTTCCAGCGCAACGGAGTGCCCGCGATACGCCGGATGACCGGCATCACGCCATTGCGACCGGCCAGCGCGTATTCCACTGCGGCCTTGCCCACCGCGAAGGCTTGCGCGGCGTCCACTTTGCTGGCGATGTGCCGCGCCGAGCGTTGCAGGTAATCCGGCACCGCCCAATGGTATTTGTAGCCGAGCTTGGCTTTCACCAATTGCGCGATCAACGGTCCCACGCCGCCGAGCTGGGTGTGGCCAAACGCATCCGTGGTGCCGGCCTCGGCGAGGAATTTGCCTTGTGCATTCTTCAAGCCTTCGGATACGACGACCGAGCAATAACCCACACGCTCGACCGTAGCCTTGACCTTGGCCAGGAACGCGGTTTCATCGAAAGCGATTTCCGGAAACAGGATGATGTGCGGCGGATCGTCCGCGCGCGTGCCTGCAAGACCCGCAGCGGCGGCGATCCAGCCGGCGTGGCGGCCCATCACTTCCAGCACGAACACCTTGGTCGAGGATT
>JBOHYL010000075.1:0-19213 GCA_050737915.1 Rudaea sp. | reverse complement strand
GCGTGTGCGGCGCGTGCCGACGGTGTTGTCGCACGATGAGGTGCGGCGCTTGCTCGCGGCAATGCACGGTCGCGCCTGGCTGCTCGCCAGCCTGCTGTACGGCAGCGGCATGCGCATCATGGAATGTCTGCGCTTGCGCGTGAAGGATGTGGATTTCGGGCGCAACGAGATCACCGTGCGCGACGGCAAGTGCGGCAAGGATCGTCACACGGTACTGCCGCGGTCGCTGATCGAGCCGCTCAAGCGCGAAATCGAACGCACGCGCATCCTGCACGAGGGCGATCGCGCCGCCGGATTCGGGCAAACCGGGTTGCCGCATGCGCTGGCGCGCAAGTTTCCACGCGCGGCGCGCGACTTCGGCTGGCAATACGTGTTTCCGGCCGAGCGCCGGTCGCTTGATCCGCGTTCCGGCGCGCAACGCCGCCATCACCTCGACGATGCGGTGTTGTCGCGCGCACTCAAGACCGCGCGCCAGCGCGCCGGCATCGTCAAGCCGCTGTCCGCGCACACCTTGCGCCACAGCTTTGCCACGCACCTGATCGAAGCCGGCTCCGACATCCGCACCGTGCAGGAACTGCTCGGTCATGCAGATGTGGCGACCACGCAAATCTACACCCACGTCCTCAACCTCGGCGCCGGCGGCGTACTCAGCCCGCTGGACCGGCAAAATGTGCTTGTGCGCTCGCGTGCGTAGAGACTCTGTGCGGACGAGTTGTTATTGGAATTTTCGTCCCGTCGCAGCGACTGCGTGCAGATCCTCCCATGGGGTGCTCCGCTCTGAACGTGTTTCTTGGTGACTTCTTTGCACGAGCAAAGAAGTTACCCGGGCGGCGCAGCCGCGCGGAAGCTCTGCTCTACAATACTAAGCAAGCACTGGATTCCAGCCTTCGCTGGAATGACGAGCAAAGCACACTTGACGCAGGCCGAGTGGAAGCTTGCAGTAATTGAACTTACTTCAAGTTCGTCTCAAACAGCCGATAGATCCGTTTGTATTCATCCAGCCACGAATCGGCATTGGTGAATCCGTGCCGATCCAGCGGGTAAATTGAAATGCTGAAATTGTCCTTGTGCAGCTCGATCAGGCGTTCGTACAGGCGCGCGCTGTCCTGAAACAACACGTTATTGTCCATCACCCCGTGACAGATCAGCAGCGGATCGCGCAGGCTCGAAGCGAACTCGATCGGCGACGAACGCCGGTAGGCCAGCGGATCGTCCTGCGGCCGATTGAGGATGTCCGAGGTGTAGCCGTCGTCGTACAGCATCCAGTCGCTGACCGGACGCAGTGCGGCGCCGGCGGCGAATTCGCCGGGCGCGCGGAACAGCGCCATCAAGGTCATGAAGCCGCCGTACGAGCCGCCGTAGATGCCGACGCGTTTGGGATCGACGTTCCAGTTCTTCACCATCCACGTCTTGCCGTCGAGCAGGTCTTCCAATTCCGGATGTCCCATGTCGCGGTAAATCGCCGTGCGCCAGTCGCGGCCGTAGCCTTCGGACGCGCGGTAATCCAGATCGATCACGACATAGCCGTGCTGCAGCAGCAGGTTGTTGAACATCTGCTCGCGGAAATAGTACGACCAGTTCGCGGCCACGTCCTGCAGGTAGCCGGCGCCGTGCACGAAGATCACGGCCGGATGCGGCTTGGACTTGTCGTAGTCCGGCGGCGCGTAGAACTTGGCCCAGATCGAACCCTCGAAATGCGTGGACGGTACCTGCACGAATTGAGGTGCCACCCAGTTGATCGCCTTGTATGCGGCGGTACGCGTGTCGGTCAGCTCGTGCACTGTGCCACTGCCGTCGGCATTGACTACGGATAGTTGCGGTGGAAGGTAGCTGGACGAATGCGCAATCAGCAGCTTGCTGCCGTCGTGCGCCAGCCAGAAATCGTCCATGCCCTGATAGTGCGTGATGCGTTGCAGCTCGCCGCCGTTCACACTGACGCGGTACACGTCGTAGGCCCATGGTTTTTCGGCGTTCGCGCGCACGTAGAACCAGCGGCCGTCGTCGGACAACGCCGGCCGCGACACCTCGAATTTGCCGTGCGTGAGCTGACGTGTCTTGCCATTCAGCGGCTTGGCGTACATCTGCGCGTAGCCGGATTCCTCGGACATGTACCACAACGTGGCGTTGTCGTTTTCCCAGCCGAATTCGTTGAAATTCCAGTTGATCCAATGCTTGTCGGTAAGCCGGTTCTGTGGAATGAGGATGGGCTTGGCTAAGTCAATCGTTGCCAGCCAGCGATCCTTGTTGTCGATCGCGCGCAATTGCACCGCCGCGTGTGCGCCGTCGCGAGCGAACGCGATGCCGGCGATTTCCAGCGCGCGCGTCTTTTCCTTGTCCGGTTTGGCGGATTTGTCCTTGTTTCCACTTTTATCTTTTTGCGCATCCGCCTTGAGCAAACCGGCTTTCTCGTTTTCCGCACGGATCGCGGCCAGCGGATCGTCGTGAATGCCGGGCAGGCCGCCAACGTCGATCTTCGTTTGCGTGTGCTTGACCAGGTCGAACAACCACAACGTCTGCGGCGCCGGTGCGTTGCGCCCGGCATCGCGGCGCAGCGATTCGAATTCCGGATAACCGGTGTCGGTGATGTAGCGGATGAGCTTGGGCTGTTCGCCACGGTCGTGGGATTTGGGCGTGGTTACCGCGAGCAGCCAGCGCGCATTCGGTGCCAGTTCGGCATCGATCAGTCTGACCTTGTCGCCAAGATAAAACGGCAACGGTGCGCGGCTGACATCGGCGCGTTGCAAGGCCTGCGCGTGTTCGCGGGATTCGGTCTTGTCCTTGTCGATTTTCTGCAACGTGGAAAACAGCCGCAGTTGCTCGGCGCGCAGTACATCGTCTTTCGGCGCGGTATCGGGATCGTCTTCGGTCTTCAACACAGCCGCCGGCGCGGTCGTGCCGGCGGCGATGTCGTGCACGAACCAGTCGTCGCCGGCATGAAAGCTCAACAGCCTGCCATCGGCGGAAAACTGCGGATTCGCATTGCGCGTTTCGCCGCGCGTCACCTGCAACGTTGCGCCGCCGTGCAGGTCGCGCAGAAAGATATCGCCGTTGCGCACGAACGCGGCGTGCGTGCCGTCTTGCGTATACACGGTGTGATCGCCGTCGGCGCTCGTCATCTCAGCGGCCTCAATCGCCGCATCCCGGTTGTCGGTCAGATCGATGCGATGCAGATCGAACATCGGCGAACCGCTGCGCTTGAGCCGGTAGTACACCGCCTTGCCGTCGACGCTGAAATACGGCGCGCTGGCGCCGGGTTCGAATTCCTCCGGTACCTGGATCTGTCCGGCGATCCAGTCCGGATCGGCCATGATCTGTTCGAGCGAGAGCTTGTGTGTCGGTAGCGGTGTTGGCTGCGTCGCCGCGGCGGCAAACGTGAGCAGGGCAAGCGGAACGGCAAGGATCGGACGCAGCATGGCGGGCTCCGGCGAAAACGTGCAGCATAGCGGAGTACGCCGGTGCCGCAAGCCGCCGGAAGTCATGCCGTGCTGGCGGCGGCGCGGCGATTGCGGCACCATGCCGGCGTCGCCGCAACGGAATCGCCCATGCTTCTGCCCTGCCTTGAAAAGCAAACCGCGCCGAATCCGCGTCACAGCGTGATCTGGCTGCATGGGCTGGGCGCGGACGGCAACGATTTCGCGCCGATCGTGCCGGAACTCGTCGATCCTGCGTGGCCGCCGCTGCGCTTCGTGTTTCCGCACGCGCCGGAGCGACCGATCACGATCAATGGCGGCATGTCGATGCGTGCGTGGTACGACATTTCCGGGCAGGAAATCGCGCAACGTCAGGACGAGGCTGGCATCCGCGCTTCGATCGGCCTGCTCGAGGAGCTGATCGCACGTGAAGTCGAGCGCGGCGTTGCCAGCGAAAACCTTTTCCTTGCCGGATTCTCGCAGGGCGGGGCGATCGTGCTCGCCGGCGGCATCCGCCATGCGCAGCGCCTGGGCGGCATCATCGCGCTGTCCACGTATCTGCCGATGGCGGAAAAAACCGACGCCGAAGCTGCGGTGGCCAATCGCGCCACGCCGATTTTCATGGCCCACGGCACACTCGACCCGACCATCTCGCACGCGCTCGGCGCGATGAGTCGCGATTATCTGCAACAGCGTGGCTACGTCGTGGACTGGCACACGTATCCGATGGCGCATCAAGTTTGCGCGGAAGAGATTGCGGATTTGCGGCGCTGGCTGGGACCGCGTTTGTCCGTCACATGACGACAACGAAAACCGAAGAACGCCCACATTGGCTGCCCGATTTTTGCAGCCTGCCGGTGCTGTTCGCGGTGATGGTGGTGGCCGAGTTGCTGGTTCTGGTCGCCGAGATCGCGCCGAGCGACGAAACCCGCCCGCTGCTGCCGCGTCTGGCGACAGTGAGCGTGTTCGCGCAATGGCTGGCGCTGGTGTGCGCGGTGTGCCTGTGCAAGTTGCGCCCGCAACTGGAAAAACTCTCGCCGTGGCTGGGCGTCGCCGCCGCCTACGTACTGATGCTGGCGGTGACGGTGATCGGCAGCGCGCTGGTGTTCGCGATCGACCAGCAGCTCAGTCTGCACCTGACGCTACCGGCGCAATTCCAGGGCCGTTTCATCTGGCGCAGCGCGGCATTGTGCGCCCTGATCGGCGCGGCGTTGCTGCGCTATTTCTACGTGATCGAGCAGTGGCGTGCGCGCGTGCGCGCCGAGGCCAAGGCGCGCTTCGACGCGTTGCAGGCACGCATCCGTCCGCATTTTCTGTTCAACAGCATGAACACCATTGTCAGTCTGATCCGCACGCGGCCGGCGGATGCCGAACGCGCGGTGGAGGATTTGTCCGATCTGTTCCGCGCCGCGCTCGGCAACGACCGGGCGATGAGCACGCTGGGCGCCGAACTTGATCTGCTGCGGCAATATCTGGATATTGAAAAACTGCGCCTGGGCGAGCGTTTGCACGTGGATATCGCGGTAGACGCTGTGCCGATGGAACTGCCGGTTCCCGCGCTGCTGCTGCAACCGCTCGCGGAAAACGCGATCTACCACGGCATCCAGCCGTTGCCGGCGGGCGGCACGGTGTCGATCCATGGCCGCAACGAAACCGATGCGGTCGTGCTGGAAATTCGCAATCCGCAACCGCCCGCGGCTGCACGCGTTGCGCCGCGCCACGGCATGGCGCTGGACAACACACGTTCGCGCATCGAGTACCATTTTGGCCGCCGCGCGGCGCTCGACATCGAAAGTGGCGCGGATCATTTCGTCTGCGTGTTGAGACTGCCACATGAAAATCCTGATCGTTGACGACGAACCGCTCGCCCGCGAACGTCTGACCACGCTGCTGCGCGATTGCACCGATGCGGACATCGTCGGCGAAGCGGGTGACGGGCATGCTGCCCTGGAAGCGGTCGCGCGTCTGCATCCGGACACCGTGCTGCTCGACATCCGCATGCCGGTCATGGACGGATTGGAAACGGCGCGGCATCTGGCCGGCTTCGACAAACCACCAGCGCTGATCTTCTGCACCGCCTACGACGAGCATGCGTTGGCCGCGTTCGACACCGGTGCGGTGGATTACCTGGTCAAGCCGGTGCGTCTGGAGCGGCTGCGCGGTGCGCTCGAACGCGCGCGGCGATTCAGCACGGGCGACGTGGCAAAACTCGAATCCGCATCCGGCAAACAGCCACGGCGCAGCCACATGTGCGCGCGCGTGCGCGGTAACCTCGTGCTGGTGCCGGTGGCCGACATCCAGTATCTGCTGGCCGAGGACAAGTACGTAGTCGTGCATCACGCGCGCGGCGAGGTGCTGATCGAGGAAGCGCTCAAGTCGCTCGAGGACGAATTCGGCGAACGCTTCGTGCGCATCCATCGCAACTGCCTGGTTGCGCGCGACCGTATCGCGGGTCTGGTGCGCGCCAGCGACGGCAGTATCCACGCACAACTCGTCGGCACCACGACGACGCTGGAAGTGAGTCGGCGCAATCTGCCGGGCTTGCGCAAACTGGTGCGCTCGTTGTGACCGCACGCTTGCGCATCGCCACCCGCCAAAGCGCACTGGCGCTGTGGCAAGCCGAACATGTCGCCGCGCGCCTGCGCGCCGCGCAGGCGGGGCTGGATGTGGAATTGGTACCGATGACGACGCGCGGCGATCGCATCATCGATCGCCCGCTCGCCGACATCGGCGGCAAGGGCCTGTTCCTGAAGGAACTGGAAATCGCGCTGCTCGAGCACCACGCCGACATCGCCGTGCATTCGTTCAAGGATGTGCCGATGCAGCTCGACGCCGGCTTCGCGATCGGCGCGGTGCTCGAACGCGCCGATCCGGCCGATGCGTTCGTATCGACGAAATTTGCGCGTCTGGATGCACTGCCGAAAAACGCGCGCGTCGGCACATCCTCGCTGCGCCGACAGGCGCAGTTGCGCGCGCTGCGACCGGATCTGCAAGTGCTCGACCTGCGCGGCAACGTCAATACGCGCCTGGCCAAACTCGATGCCGGCAACTACGATGCGATCGTGCTTGCCTGCGCGGGGCTGGAACGTCTGGGCCTCGCCGCGCGCATTCGCAGCCGCCTGGATGCGCCGGCGTGGTTGCCGGCTGCGGCCCAGGGTGCGATCGCGATCGAGCATCGCGAATACGATGCGCGTGTCGCTGCGCTGCTGGCGCCGCTGCACGATGCCGACACGGCACGTTGCGTGGGCGCCGAACGTGCAATGACCCGGCACCTGCAAGGCAGTTGTCAGGTGCCGATCGCAGCGTTCTGCATCGAGACCGAGACCGGTTTGCATCTTTCCGGATTGGTTGGCGATGCGGCTACCGGCAAGTTGCTGCGCGCCGAAGGTGACGCTGCGCGGGACGCATCTGAGGCACTGGGGAATAGCGTCGCGCAGCAGCTGCTGAATCTTGGCGCGGGCTTGTTGTTGGGGCGATAGCCCGACTCAATCCGCTCCACTGTCATCCCGGCAGGGAATGCCGGGATCCAGAACGCAGGATGCGGTTGCCGAATTCCAACTGACTGCCATCCCTGACTCCTGGATTCCGGCATTCCCTGCCGGAACGACGGGCAGGTTTACGTTTACCTCAGAAACTGTACACCAGGTTCGTGGTGAACAGCCCGTCGGTCTGCTTGAATCCGGCTTCTACCTGCGAGTTGTGGCGGATCTGGTAACCGACCTTGAGCGCGAGCTTGCTGTTCATCTTCACCGCAAGGCCCGCATCGTTCTGGAAGAACTTGTTGTTGCTGCCGGCTTCGACGACGAAGGTGTCGACGAAGGAAACCGTATCGCTGAAATTGTGCTTGTAGTCGAGCTTGCCGCGCCCGACCGCGTTGCTGTCCGAATCCGGCTTGATTTCGATCAGCGGCGGCGGCGGCGAAGTGTTCGCCACGAAGAACGAAGCCGGCTGCACCACTTTGTAGCCGGGACCAACTTCCACGGCCAGCTCGTCGCTCGCATTCTTCAGCACCTGGTAGCCGTAGCCGACCGAGGCGATGTACTGGTAGTTGTAGGGCGAGAACTCGTCGTGCTCGTAGCGCAATGCGCCAACGATGTAGCTGCGCTCATCGAACTTGAAACCGACCGAGGCGCCGGCTTCGTAGCGGTTGGCGGTCAAATCGTAATTGCTGCCGCCGCCGGCAACCGCAACATTCGCCTTGTTGCGCAGCGCGGTCAGATAGAAATCGTCCTTCCACTCATCGTCGTTGAACTTGATGTCGAGCTTGGCGTTCAAGTTCTGCGCCTTGGTATTGCCGCTGGCAATGGACAGGCCGGCTTCACCGCTGCCGGACCAGCCCTGAGGCGGTGGATCGGCGGCGAGCGCGGCGAGCGGAAGCGCAAGCAGCAGGGCGGACGCAAGCAGGGAACGTTGCATGGAATCTCCTTGATCGAAACCGTCGACGCCGACGGCCGCGCTATTGTATCGGCGCGCTTTGGAATGATTGCACCAATGCGCAAACCGCTACGCTGCGGTTCAGGGGGAGTGTGGCAAGGCACCGGCGCCGTAGTAGAGCATGACGACGTGCTTGCCTTCGGCGAAAAACAACCAGCGTTCGACGAACAACCCCGCGCTTGCCGCAAACGCGGCCGCGATGGCACTCGTCGAAGCCAGCGCGTGTGAGTGTCCGAACGATGCAAGTGCCGCGAACGCCAGTACCACCGTCAGCGGTCCGAGCAGGATCAGGCAGACCCCGCGCAAGCGTTGTGCGTGTTTGCGCGCGAGCGCGAAGCCCATCTCCCGGGTCAGATAATTTTCTTCGGTGTGCGGCGCCTCGACGCTGCGCACCGCACCGAAGCGACCCAGACCGGTCGCCGATTCCACGCTCGCCGGATGTCGTGTGGTATCGATGAAATGCCAGTACGCGCGTTTCCAGCCGTAGCCGAGCAGGCCGGTGGCGATCACCAGCCAGCACAAGAGTGCATGCAGCGCAGATACGTGTTGCGGCTCTTCGAAAAAAGTGTGCAAGGCCAGCAGCCAGGCCGCACCGCCGAGCAGACCGAGCAGCAGATAGCCCGGCAGCACGTAGCGATTGTGCCATGCGTGTATCGTTTTCAGCGAAGTGTAGATTTTCGCCGTACAGCAGACCGTAACGATCGCCAGCACGGCCAATGCGGCGCCAAGCCAGCGCAGGCCGTTCGCCGCGTCGCCGCGCCACAGAGAAAATGCCAGCGCCAACGCCGGCACAAAGCTGCACACCGACGCCACGCCCTCACGCGACAGCCATGACGAGCGCCACTGGCTGAACGCGCGCCAGGCGCGTTGCGGCTGGCCCAGATGCAGGGTCGAGGCGAGCAGTCCGGCCGCGACGAATACCGCGCCGACAACCAGCACGGTCAGCGCTTCGTTGCGGCCGACGATGTGCGGATCGAGCGCGAGGCCGAGGCCGAGCAGAAACCACAAGCCGTAGCCGCTGCCGGAGACGACGGTGAAGAAGATGACAGAGAAGGCGGGATTCATCTCGTCAACAACTTGTCCATCCAGCGCAACAGCGGTGAAGTGGAAAAATCCACCTTCTCCTCTTGCGGCGGCGTTGCCTGCGATGCGCAACCGTCGCGGCGCGGACGTGGCGGCAAATATTGGTTCACCGGCTTGTATCCCATCTCCGGCATCAAATCGTAACCGTCGCGCGCGGCGACGAGTTTCGACACATCTGAATCGGGATCGCCCAGATCGCCGAAGTGGCGGGCGCGCGTGGGGCAGGCCATCACGCAAGCGGGCTGTCGATCGATTTCGTCGAAGGATTCGTTGTAGATGCGATCCACGCACAACGTGCACTTTTGCATCGTGCCGCGTACCTCACTGTATTCGCGCGCGCCGTACGGACACGCCCACGAACACAGCTTGCAGCCGATGCATTTGTCCTCGTCCACCAGCACGATGCCGTCCTCGGCGCGTTTGTAGCTGGCCCCGGTCGGACACACGGTCACGCAGTCCGGCGTCTCGCAGTGCAGACACGAGCGCGGAAAGTGCACGGTCAGGGACGGCTTGTCCTTTTGCGCCGGTTCGACCTCGTAGCTATGCACGCGGTTGAACCACACGCCCAGCGGTTCTGCGCCGTACGGATCTTCATCCGGCAGCGGCCCGAACTGGCCGCCGTCGTTCCATTCCTTGCACGCGACCGCGCAGGCGTGGCAGCCCACGCAAATATCCAGATCGATGACCAGGCCGAGTTTTTTCCGCACGGGAGCCGGCAGCATCGTCATGGCAGCAACGGCCAAAAATACGGAATTAGCCACATCGACAGTGCGCAGAAAATCAGGATCAGCGGAATGCCGACTTTCATGAAATCGATAAACCGGTAGCCACCAGCAGCGTAGACCATCGTGTTGGTCGGATAGCCGACCGGAGTGGCGAACGAGGTCGCTGCCGCGAACGCGACCGTGATCACGAACGGCACCGGATTGGCGTGGAATGCGTGCGCGATCGAAATCGCGATCGGGGCCATCAGCACCACGGACGGATTGTGGCCCATCATCTCGGTGAGCAACGCGGTCAGCAGATACACCATCAGCAGCGCGGCCAACGGTCCGTGATTGCCGACCACGGACATGCCGGCATCGACGATGTGCTGCGCCAATCCGGTCTTGTCCAGGGCGATGCCCAGCGGCAGGATCGCGCCGAGCAGGATGATGATTTTCCAGTCCATGGCCTCGTACACGTCCTCGAAGTCGAAACAACCGGTCAGCGCCATTGCCGCGCAGCCGATCACGGCACTGACCACGATCGGCAACAGGCCCAGGCCGGCCACGGCGATCACCGCGACCAGGATCGCGATCGCCAGCGGCGCCTTGCGCCGCGAGGCGCGCGTGTCGCCGCGCTCGCTCAGTACGACCAGACCGGAGTCGTTGCGTAAATGCCGCAGTGCTGGCTCGTCGACCAGCAACATCAGGATATCGCCGACCGCCAGGCGCGCGCGCTTGATCTGCTCGCGCACGATCTGGTTGCGCCGTTGCACGGCGAGTACGCTGGCCTTGTAGTTCCAGTCGAAATCGATCTCCTCGATGGTTTGTCCGAGCATGCGCGTGCCGGGTGCGACCATCGCTTCGATCACGACGCGGCGCTCACCGCCGTGCGCGGCATCGGCCATGTCCGCCATCGGCGCGATTTCGAGTTTGAGGCGCTGCTTGAATTCCTCCAACCGCGACCAGTCGCCGCGCGTCAGCAGCACGTCGCCTTCCTGCAGTTGCTGCGAACGGGGCGCCCACAGATGCTGTTCGCCACGCAGCAGTTCGAGCACGTAGACGCCATATTTCTCGCCCAGTTTCACCGCGGCGATGGATTCGCCGATCAGGGGTGAATCGGCCATCACCCGCAGTTCGGTGACGAACGTGCCGAGGTTGAAACTCTCGGCGAATTCGTTGTCGATATGGCGCGGCAGCAGCCAGCGTCCGATGAACAGCAGATAGACGATGCCGACCACGGCAAGGATGGCGCCGAGACGGGTGAAATCGAACACCGCAAAACCGGCCAGACCGTGCTGGATCGCCAAACTGTTGGCGAGTAGGTTCGATGAGGTGCCGAGCAGGGTGCATACGCCGCCCATCTGCGCGGCATACGACATCGGAATCAGTACCCGCGCCGGCGAAGTCTTGCTGCGCGCACACACGCTCAACGTGACCGGCAGGAAGGTGGCGACGAGGGCGGTATTCTTCACGAACGCGCCAAGCACGCAAACGACCAGCATGATCGAGAGCGTCAACAACCAGGGTCGGCGGATGCGCGAGAGCACACGGATCAGCGGTTCCAGACCGCCGGTGCCGACCACGCCGGCGTTGAGCGCGAACATCGCCGCGACCACGATCGTGGCCTCGTTGCTGAAGCCGGACAGGCCTTCGGCCGGCGTGAGGATGCCGAGCACGAGCAGTGCCGACAGGATCAACAACGCAACCGCGTCGTAGCGCACTTTTTCGCTGACGAACAGCGTCATCGCGCAGATCACGATGGCCGCAACTGCCCAGGCTTGCCAGGTCATGCCGCAGACTCCGCGGCAACATCATCGCGCACGATTCGCACCTTCAGGTCGAACCATGCCGCCTGGCCGGTGACCGGATCTGCATTCGCGTAGCGGTAGCCGTCCGCGCGCGGTGGCAGCAGATCGTCGATGACATGATTGAGCAAAAATCCCTTTGTATACTCTGGCGCATTGGTCGCGAGCTTCCACGCGGGCCGCTGCTTGCCGATCGCGTTCCAGCTCCACACCACGCCCGGCGCGGTGCCGGCGTGCCGCTTCGTCTGCACGCGGATGCGGCCGTGCGCGGATTCGACCCAGACCCAGTCGCCATCGCCGATGCCGTGAGCGGCGGCGGTGTCCGGATGCAGATACAAAAAATTGCGCGCCGCGATCTGGCGCAGCCACGCGTTTTGCGAACCCCACGAGTGATACATGAACATCGGGCGCTGGGTGATGGCGTGCAGTGGATAAGCATCCTTGTCCCTTCCCCCGCGTGCGGGGGAAGGTGTCCGAAGGGCGGAAGGGGGCGGATCGATGGGTGCTGCATACCAAAACGGCAGCGGATCAAAGTATTTTTCCACGCGCCCTCGCTCGGTATCCGGCGGCTGCTGTGCACCATGACCTTGCGCAGCCAGGCGGAATTTCTGCAGGCGTTCCGAATACAGCTCCAGCACGATCGGTTCGGTCGAGCCGACGAAACCCAACGCTTTGGCCCATTGCAGATACTCGCGATTGGCCATTTTGTAATAGCGCGCGGCAGAGGGAATTTCCGCGTGCCAGAAACACTGATTGGATTTGTATACATCCAGCTGCCGCAGATTCGGTTCGCCGATGCCCTGCTTGCGCCCATCGCTACCACGCCAGCCGGCGAGCAGGCCGACGCCGGGCGCGCGTTCGTGCCGCACCATGTAATCGGCATAATCGCGATAAATCGCGCGACTTTCGCCGTCAACCATGCCCGGCAGTTGCAGGCGCGCACCCAGATCCAGCAGCACATCCTGGAACGGGCGCACGTCGCGTCCGTTGCCATCTGCGTCTAGCCGACAGACGGGTTGGCGAATTGCATCGCTGGCGCCGTCCGCATCGGAGATCGGACGATCCAGCAACGAGATGCAGTCGTGACGTTCCAGATACGTGGTGTCGGGCAGCACCAGATCGGCAAAGGCAACGGTTTCCGACGCGTACGCATCCGCATAAATGATATGTGGAATTTTATACTCGCCGCGCATGTCCTTGTCGCACAGCATGTGCTGCGTGTCGCGTGTATTCATCGACGAGTTCCAGCCCATGTTGGCCATGAACAGGAACAGCGTGTCGATCGGATACGGATCGCCGGCCCAGGCGTTGCGGATCACGCTTTGCAGCATGCCGTGCGCGGCCAGCGGATATTCCCACGAGAACGCCTTGTCGATGCGCCGCGGCGCGCCGTTCGCATCGACGACCAGATCCTCCGGCGCGTGCACGTAACCGAGCGGCCCGGCATTGAGTGTACCGTTCTCCTTGCGCGATCTGGCCGGCCGGTTTGCCGGCGGCACAGCTTTCGGATATGGCGGCTGGTAGCGGAAACTGCAGGGCGTATCGATCGCGCCAAGCAGCATCTGCAGCGTGTGCAGCATGCGGCAAGTGTGGAACCCGTTCGCGTGTGCGGCGATGCCGCGCATCGCGTGCATCGACACCGGGCGCCCGATCATCGTGTCGTGCTCGCGCCCGAACGCATCCGTCCAACGCTGTGGCAGACGGATTTCCTGCGTGAACGCGACATCGGCGATTTCCTTTGCGATGCGCCGAATCGTGTCCGCATCCACACCGCATTGCGCAGCCACGGAGTTGGCTGAATATTCCTCACCGAGAAAACGTTGAGCGAGCAATTGAAATGCGGGGACAGCCTTGCGCCCGTCGGGCAAGGTGAATTCGCCGGCGATGGCGGGCGCGACGTCGATGCCGCTTGCGGGCCGGGCACTACCGCTGTGCTTGTCCCAACACAGCGGGTTGGCATCAGCATCCCGCGCGATCAATCCGTCGTCCGCGCCACCCGGGTTGCGCACGACCAAGTGGTGCGCATTTGTATACTTGACCAGATAATCGAAGTCGACCCAGTCGTGCAGCAGCAATTCACGGATCAGCGCACCGACAAGCAAGCCGTCGGTGCCGGGACGAATGCCGATCCACTCGTCCGCAATCGCGCCGTAGCCGGTACGCACCGGATTGATCGCGACGATCTTGGCGCCACGGCCTTTGAGTTTTCCCAACCCCAGCTTGATCGGATTCGAATCGTGATCTTCGGCCACGCCGAACAGCAACAGATACTTGGTACGTTCCCAGTCGGGTTCACCGAATTCCCAGAACGAACCGCCGAGCGTGTACATGCCGGCGACAGCCATATTGACCGAGCAGAAACCGCCATGCGCGGCATAGTTGAGCGTGCCGAACTGCTGCGCCCACCAGCCGGTCAGCGCCTGCGACTGGTCGCGGCCGGTGAAAAACGCCAGCTTGTCCGGATCGGACTTGCGGATATCGCCAAGCCATTGTGTGGCAATGGCCAGCGCTTCGTCCCATTCGATTTCGCGAAACTCACCGGAACCGCGTTCGCCGATGCGCAGCAACGGCTTCGACAAGCGTGCCGGCGAATAGTGCTGCATAATCCCGGCCGAGCCTTTCGCGCACAGCACGCCGCGGTTGACCGGATGCTCGGGGTTGCCCTGGATGTAACGGACACGGCCGTTTTTCAGGTGCACCTTGATGCCACACCGGCACGCGCACATGTAACACGTCGAGGTTTTGACCTCGTCGCCCACCGGTTCGCTGAGTTTGAGGTTCGCGTGTGGCATGGACCTGATTCTGTTACGTGGCTACATGGTAGCGGATACCGCGGGCACGTGACGCTATACTCATTGCATGGACCGGTACGAACGTATTCTCAGCCTGCACCGTATTCTGAAATCGGCGCGCTATCCGGTGCCGCTGGCACGGCTCATGGACGAATTGAGCTGCTCGCGCGCGACGGTATATCGCGATATCGCCTTCTTGCGCGATGCGCTGGGCGCGCCGATCGACAGCGAGGGCGACGAGGCCGCGTTCCATTACGCCGCCGACGAAGCCGAACGTTTCGAGTTGCCCGGCCTGTGGCTGACCAGCGAGGAATTGCAGGCGTTGCTCGCGCTCAATGAACTGGTCGGGCGTACCGGTCCGGGCATACTCGCTTCCGCGCTGGCGCCGTTCCGCTCGCGCATCGACCGCTTGTTGTCGGATCAGAACGACGGCAAAAATTTCCCGCTTGAGCGCATCCGCGTCATCGGCAGCGGCACGCGCCGCGTGGACGAAGCCACGTTCCGCCACGTCGCCAGCGCCGTGCTCGGTCGCCTGCAACTGAAATTCGATTATCGTGCGCGCTCGACCAATGAGGCGACTCGGCGCACGGTTTCGCCGCAACGGCTGACCCATTACCGCGACAACTGGTATCTGGATGCTTTCGATCACGGCCGCGAGGCGTTGCGAAGTTTTGCGCTGGACCGCATTGCGCACGCGCAGGTGCAGGAAGAAACCGCGCTGGATCGCAATGAGGCTGATCTGAATCAGCATTTGGCATCCAGTTACGGTATTTTTTCCGGCACGCCAAAGGCCGAAGCCACGATACGTTTCTCGCCGCACGCCGCGCGCTGGGTGGCCGACGAACACTGGCATTCGCAGCAACAGGGAAAATGGCTCGACGACGGACGCTATGAACTGAAACTGCCCTACAGCAATTCGCGCGAGCTGCTCATGGACGTGCTCAAGTACGGTCCGGATGCCGAAATCGTCGCGCCGGTTTCCTTGCGCGAAGAGATGAAGATCATGCTGCAACTGGCCATCGGAGCGTATCGGTGAATGTCACCGCGCCGGAAGGGTAACCACGGAACGCGAGCGAGCAACGCGTGTGGCCCGCTCTCGCCTTGATCTGCTTTGAAAAATCAGGGAACGCCGCCGCAGGAAAACCATTCGCAAGACGATCCCGCCGCGCTTTTGGTACATGCCAAAGTACCGTTCTTGCAAACTTGGTAATTGTCAAAGCCGACGTCGGGGTAATAGGTGTGAATGAATCCGGCAAATTTGTCGCCGGTGCCATTCTTGAAAATGTAGGTACCGGGCACCTGGCCCACAGTCAGCGGTATGCGGTTGTGGTTGGCGTCGCGCGCTTCGGTAATTTGCGCATTTTTTTGCGTGCCGTCATATACGAAAGTCAGAATCCCGCCGTCAATCATGTTCACGGTAACATTCACGACTAGGAGATTTTGTTTCAGAACAATCGATGCGAGGGCATCGGCGAGGCCAGCGGCGGTAAGCGCAGCGTCGGTAGCAATGGGGGTGTAGTTTCCGGAGACTACCCACGCCCCGATGTCGTACTGATAAGCTCCTATCGCGGCAACACCCAGCGTGCTGACCGTGGGATCCGGGAAGCCCGAATCGGTCTGGTTGCGCGTGGCGAAAACGGTTGGCCGGTAGTTATTGTCGGCCAGCGCCTGCTCGTATACCTGGAACGCTTGGAGCGTGGCCGGCGCGGGATCAATTTCGTCGGCATAGTACGTGTAGCCGCCGTAAACCGGCTCCCGCGTTATCTGGTACGCCTTCAGTTTGGCATTCGTCAGGTCGTAAACATACTGCGTCCGGATCGAGCGGGCGTTTTGTGCGATGCTGGAAGCCATCGCTTCGTATTGGGCGTCGGTGCACCCGTTGCACGCGTTGGCCGTGACGCGTGCCGAGGCGACGTTGGCCCATGCCAGTGCCAACGAGGCAAGGACCAGTGTGTGTTTGGTTCCCCGAGTCATCCGCGCAAATTTTCCTGAACAAGAAATCACGATTTCAATACTCCATGGTTGTTGGAATTATTCCGAGGGCGAACCTAGCAACTTAGGGGGGGGGGCAAGTCAATGGCAATGTTGACAGTTGACAATTCGCGCCCGACTTGTCACCCGGCTGCCGGCTAAGCGACAACATCAAGCGCAGCGTCGAATTCAAACGGGAAGCGACGAAGGGGAACGAAGGCAATTAACAGGCGTCGTGAAGCGGATTGCGGGTGCAAGCCGCGATCGAAAATAACTTTCACGCCCGGATTTCCCCGGAATTTGCGTATTGGGAAAGAGCAACACCCGCTCTTGTTCCTACTCCGGAGGATTCGTCATGCAAACCAGTACCAGAAGGCTCGCGTTCGCCCTTGGTCTTTCCGCCCTCTCGGCTATTGCCGCCAATACGGCGGCCGCCGCCGACCATCAGTTCATGTTGACTTCGCCGTTCAATGCGGTGACTCCATTCGACCTCACCCTGCCCAGCACCACGGAAGACGGCAAGCCGGCGAAAATCGCGGTGATCAAGTTCGTCAGTGCCGATTGCCAAGCCTCTGCCGGAGTCACGACAGTCGGGTCGGCACAGCTGGCCGTGCTCTTCAATGGCCAGAATGGTTTTTACCGTCTACCATTTCCTGCCCCGGCGGTCTATTCGAATGGGGCCGAATACACGATCGCGCAGCAGACATTGATATTTGCGGACGCGGGCTCGACGATCAACTTTGGACTTTCCGACGACAGCCCGCCTTGCTACGTCGTTATCAGCGGCAATCTGACCGTCAAATAACATCGGCTGCTTGTAGTTTCACGCACAGCCGGGCTGCTGGCCCGGCTGTTTTTCGTCGCGTAGTACGCATGTTCGTACGACCGTTTGATGCGATAATTCGCGGCGATGGCATCTCCCACGGTCTCCCTCGTCCTCGGCTCCGGCGGCGCGCGCGGTTACGCGCACATCGGCGCGATCGAGGAACTGCTGGCGCAGGGTTACGATATCCGCTGCATCGCCGGCAGTTCGATGGGCGCGCTGATCGGCGGTATCTACGCGGCGGGCAAGCTCGATGCGTATCGCGACTGGGCCGTGGCCTTGCAGAAATTCGATGTGCTGCGCCTGCTCGACTGGACGTTTCGCGGTGGCGGCCTGATCAAGGGCGACCGCATCATCGACAAGCTGCGCGAGCTGATCGGCGATGTGAACATCGAAAACCTGCCGCTCAGTTACACCGCGGTCGCGGTCGATTTGCTGGCGCAGCGCGAAGTGTGGTTTTCGCGCGGCTCGTTGTTTGAGGCGGTGCGCGCGTCGATCGCGATTCCAACCGTGTTTCGTCCGCACCATTATCAGGGCCGCACCCTGGTCGACGGCGGTCTGCTCAATCCGGTGCCGGTGACGCCGACCTTGCGCGATCTCACCGATTGCACGATCGCGGTCGATGTCAATGCGCCGGCCGCCACGCTCGACGAAGACGACACGATGGAGCGCTCGCCGCCGCTGCAATCGCATTCCGATGCGATCGAATCGCCGCCGGCTGCCGCGCCGCCGTTGCTTGATCCGCCACCGGCGCCAGCGTCGAACGGCACGCCGGATGCGCCCGCCGTCGACAGCGATGCCGCCGCACCGACGCGGACCTACCGTCAGAAAATCGCCGCTTTCGTCGATGGCTTGACCGACAAGCGCGAGAAGAAGCCCGAGCCCGAAAGCGATCCCGGCATCCTCGAGACGTTCGCGCTCTCGCTCGACGTAGTGCAGGAAACCATCACCCGGTTTCGTCTGGCCGCGCAACCGCCGGACCTGGTGATTCCGGTTCCGCGCAACGCCTGCGCGTTCTACGAGTTCCATCGTGCCGAGGAATTGATCGAACTCGGCCGCGCGCGTGCGCGCGCGGCGTTGGGGCATTTTCAGCCAAGGCGCAGACGCGGAAGTTTGCGCTAACAGAACTCGGCCACGTGCGCGACGTGTTGCGCGGGTTCCAGCTCAAACGTGTACCTACCCAAATTGTCGAGAACGCAGTGCACTGAAGTAACTTAAGGAACGTCCTCGCAGGTCTTGGGCTCGGCCGTTAACATTGGCGAATTCTTGAAGTGGAGATCATAAAACGCCTGAGCCCAAGCGTCTGCCTTGCTTACTTGATCGGGAGTGAGTTTTGCAGCGTATTCGCTTTGGTAGCTGTCCAGCATCTGAGCGTAGTCACCCGTTGCGCCAAGCCTCAAAAGACGATTCATTTTGTAAACGGTGACCGGGTCGCCGACGGCAAGACTTGCCATCAATCCACCAGCGTGCGCCAAATAGTTTCCTGTAGATCCCAGGAGTTCTATGATCCGCCAGTCGCCTCGCGCGATAGCCTCATCGACGTAATGCTGTGCAGTGTCTTGATACAGTGTCAATTCCTCTTTGGAAAAGGCATCAGCAAGTTTGAAATTCCCACGGACGTAGCAGATTTGCGCGTCAATATCCCCGGATTTAGCTGCTCTCACCACGGCGTCATAGTAATCTCTCTCGACCTGTGCTGGGACTGCATCACAATTGGAGCTTTGTGCTTCCATGGATTGGATGTTTGCCTCAAGTTCTGGCATCTGTCGCTTGCACAGAGCATCATATCCGCCTTCATGTCGCGCGGCCATCGTGCAAGCGTCCATCCGGTTCTTCATGTTACGGATTTGTGCTGAAAAAACGTGGCATCGCCGCGCTTCATGAAAGGCTTCTGTCGCCGTAAGTTGATCGGATTTCTTTTGCGTTTGATTTGCCGACGAACCTCTTGGCGCATTCTCTATTGTTGAGGTTTCGATTCGCCTATCTTGTCGATTCGGAAGCTCTGACTGAAGGCGTTTTTTTGTGTCCGCTTGGACAGAACCATTGTTGTTTGACTGAAGATGTTCCGCTGGCGTACGCCGGTAATTGCTGACTATAGTGATAGCCACAATTACGATGAACAGCACAATAGCTATTTTGAATTTAGGATTCATCTTATTCATCACGTCATAATCATGATTTGATCCGT
>JBOHYL010000074.1:0-11067 GCA_050737915.1 Rudaea sp. | reverse complement strand
CCGACATCGATGGCGTTTTTCAATGCGCCCGGCACTGAACGATTGTATTCCGGAGTAACGAACAGCACCGCTTGTGCACGCTGCATGCGTTCGCGAAAAGCTGTCCAGGCCGGTGGTGGTGCAGTTTCCAGATCGATGTTGTACAGCGGCAAGGCGCCGATTTCGACGATTTCGAGCCGCAAGGATGCGGGCGCGAGACCGATCATCACGTTCGCGAATTTACGATTGAGCGAATCCTTGCGCAGGCTGCCTACGAGTACGGCGACGTCGATGGTTGACATGTCGGTCTCGGATCAGGGAGTAAGTCGAAACGCCGGATGTGCAAGCTGGCTCAGAAACACGCCAAGCACGCGCGGCTCCATCAGGATCGTGAACAGCACGCCATAACCCGCACCCCACAAATGCGCGTTGTGGTTGACGTTGTCCACACCCTGGCGCTCCTGATAAAACTCGTAGACGACGTAGAGCGCGGCAAACAGGATCGCTGGCATGGGAATGACGAAGACCAGGATCGTCGCCCACGGCTGCAACAGGATGAACGCGAACAGCGCCGCCGATACCGCGCCGGAGGCGCCAAGACTGCGATAGCGCGAGTTATCGCGGTTGCGCAGGTAAGTGGGCAGGATCGACACCAGCAGGCCGCCAACATAGAACAGCACGAATCCGAACGAACCAAGGTAAGCGTTGTACAACGGCTCCATCGCACGGCCGAAAAAATACAGGGTGAACATGTTGAAAAACAGGTGCATCGGGTCGGCATGCACGAGTCCGTAACTGACCAGGCGATAATACTGCTTGTCGCGCGAGATCGCGGGTGGCCACAGAATCAGTTGGCGTACCAGTTCGGCATTGTTGAATGCCATGATGGAAACGATGCAGGTGATGGCGATGATGACGAGTGTGCTGCTCACGAGACTTCCCAAAGAACGCGCGCACCTGTTGGACGCGTGAATGACATGCGACATGCGACGACCGCAGCGCCGCTGAGGTCGACAGCGCAGTGTACCCGATCGCGCTTCCGCACTGCGCGTGCGCCGTGAACCCGTAATCTCACCCACGCAGCGACAGCACAGGCAATACAACAAGGGCCAGCGCGAACAGGATTCCAATCAATACCAACGCCACGCGCCATGGCTGCTCGCGCAACGTAGTCCACAGCGTCGGCGCGGATCCATCCTGCCTGGCTGCCGAGTACTCGGCGCGCACGCGCGCTCCGCGCTGGGCCTCGTATTCGGCCAGTACTTGCCGGGCCTGCACGAACGCATCGTCGTGGCTGATCCAGATGCCGCCGTGGGATATACCCCAGCGGCTGGGCTGGGTTTCGTAAAACTCGATCCGGTGACGATCCAGCAACGCGCGTACTTCGTCAGCTTCGTCCTCGAGTACCTGATACAGATTGAGCAGCAGATGAGCCATGCACGGATTATAGTGTCGAATCGGCATTGTGCTGGAGCGCAATGGATCGGAACGCGCAATGAATCTCGCAACGCAACAACGCAAGGCGCAGGCATTTCGCGCGATGCACGATCGCTCGCGCATCCTGCTGCTGCCCAACGCCTGGGATGCCGTCAGCGCGCGCCTGTTCGCGCAAGCCGGATTTACCGCGATCGCCACCACCAGCGGCGGCGTTGCCTGGTCGCTGGGTTACGCCGATGGCGAACACGCGCCGCGCGAGGAAATCATCGCCGCCACCGCACGCATCGCGCGCTCGGTCGAGCTTCCCGTCAGTGCCGACATTGAAGCCGGATTCGGCGCCAGGCCTGCGGCCGTCGCCGACACGGTGCGCGCGATCGTCGATGCCGGAGCCGTGGGCATCAATCTGGAAGATAGCGCGCCTGGGTCGCACCACTTGCGCGATCCGGAGGATGCCGCTGCGCGCATCGACGCCGCGCGCAAAGCCGCATCCGCCACTGGCGTGGATATTGTCATCAACGCCCGCATCGATACCTATCTGCAAGGCCAAGGCGACGACGACACCGCGCGTCTGCAAGACACCCTGCGCCGTGCGCGCGTGTATCTTGCCGCAGGCGCCGACTGCGTATATCCGATTGGTCTGTCCGATGCGCCAACCATTGCCGCCATAGTCAAGGCTGTGAATGCGCCGATCAACGTCGGGGCCAGGCCCGGCATGCCAAGCCTGGATGAACTGGCCCGTCTCGGCGTCGCGCGGGTCAGCACGGCGACGCGGTTTGCCGCGCTGGCGTGGTCGGCGGTAGCCGATGCCGCCAGCGCACTTCGTGCCAGCGGAAAGTTCAACTGCCTGCAAGCCTCGCTGACCCATCCGGATCTGCAACGTCTGTTCAATCCCGATTGATTTCGGCCGGCAAGGCACGGGAAGTTCTGGCAACCATGCGCGGACGCGGCTATCGTATGCGGCCCGCGCCGCCCTCTTTGGGCACGGTCCGTTTCGCAATCGCAAGCAGGAAATTGTATGGGCAGAGGCCCAAGTATCGAAGGTCGCAAGAATGCCGAGGACGCCAAGCGCGCCAAGGTTTTCACCAAGTTGATCCGCGAGATCACCGTCGCCGCACGTGGCGGCGCCGATCCGGCCGGTAATGCGCGTCTGCGCGCCGGCATCGACAAAGCGCTAGCGGCGAACATGTCCAAGGACACAATCGAACGCGCGATCCGGCGCGGTTCTGGCGCCGAGGGCGCGGATCACATGCAGGAGTTGCGCTACGAAGGCTACGGCCCCGGCGGCGTCGCACTCATCATCGACTGCATGACCGACAACCAGCAGCGCACCGTCGCCGACGTGCGCCATGCCCTGGCCAAACATGACGGCAACCTGGGAACGTCCGGTTCGGTCGCATTCCAGTTCCATCGCCTCGCCGAGCTGGTATTCGACACCAGCGCGCCCGGCAGCGAGGACAAGTTGCTCGAAGCCGCACTGGATTCAGGTGCCGACGATGTGCAGACCAACGCCGTGCAAAGCACGGTGCTGTGCTCACCGGATCATTTCGAGGCGGTCAAGAAAGCGCTGACCAGCGCTGGATTCCAGCCGCTACGCGCCGACGTGGTGTGGTGCCCGGAGAATCGCGTTGCGGTCGATGGCGAAGTGGCAGAAACCCTGCGCGATCTGATCGATTGGCTGGAACAACTCGACGACGTGCAAGAGGTGTATCACAACGCCGAATTGGCGAAGTAGCGCTCAGCGCAATTGACTGTCCTTGCTGCCGCGCCGATTGTAGCCACTGAACGCAGCTTCTTCCTTGTCCCGTTGCGTCTGACAAGCCACGCACAAGCGCACGCCCGGCACCGCTTTGCGACGCGCGGTGGGAATCGGCGCATTGCATTCTTGGCAGCGTTTTAGACTCGGGCCTTTCGTCGCCTTGCTGCGCGCGCGTTGGATCGCATCCTTGATCGTTGCGTCGATCTGATCCTGCACTGCGTTGTCGCCTGCCCAGCCGGTGGCCATGACACTCTCCTCACCTCTCAATACATTCCAATCTGGTTGCGATTTCCCATTTTGCAACTTTCAAGCGAACCGCGCGTAGACATCTAGCGACAGACGGTGGATATCCGGCACCCGGCAGTTTGCCGCCACATGACCAACGACCAGCAGCACGTTCGGAGTTGCTCGCTGTGGGTTCGCGTCGCAGCGGATTATTGCCGGCAATGATCGCCAGGTCACGCATTTGCCCACTGCCGTTGCACGGCCTGCGACAGTTGCTGACATGAACCTGCATCACCCTTTTCAATCGTCAAGTTGTGATAATAGACATGGTTGTCCGAAGACCAACGGGAGTACAATGTATGGCCGATATCGACTATGTGATGTCCGTTCGGGCAGTTCGCTCCGGAACCTTTGTGTCCGATGTCGGGCCGACGCGGTTTCTGCAAGTGCCTGCCGGCTCGGATCCTGCGCCGGATCAGTCCATATCCGCTACGGTTTGGTACAAAGCCGTGCAGTCGGCGGCGGAATGGAAGAACGCCAAAAACGAGCCCCGCGGCGATATTCTTTTTGTCGTCCACGGCTACAACATGTCCGAACAAGAGGTGATGGATCGCCATCGCCGCATCAAGACCGGCCTGCTCGCTCTGGGCTTCAAAGGCGTGGTGGTTTCCTTTGACTGGCCCAGCAACGATCAGGCTCTGGCGTATCTCGCCGACCGGCATCGCGCCAAACAAACGGCATTGAAACTGGTCACGGATGGAGTAACCCACCTTGCCGCAAAACAAACGCCGGACTGCGCGATCAACATCCACTTGCTCGGTCACTCGACTGGAGCCTACGTCATTCGTGAAGCGTTCGATGACGCCGATGACACCGCGTTGAAACAGGCATCATGGGCCGTGAGCCAGATCTTGTTCGCCGCAGGAGACATTTCGTCTGCATCCGTGAGCCAGGGTAATGCCGGTGGCGCATCGATCTACAACCACTGCGTCCGCCTGACCAACTATTCGAATCAGCATGACGCCGTGCTCGATATCTCGAACGTCAAACGCCTCGGCGTCGCGCCACGTGTGGGCAGAGTGGGCTTGCCTGACGACGCTCCCGCCATGGCGGTGAACGTGGATTGCACGGACTACTATGCACAGCTTGCGGGGAATCCGGGCGTGCGTGCGGCCGATGAACCAGCGGGGATCGCCGGGGCAGAAAGCCATTCCTGGTATTTCGGGAATGCGATCTTCACGCGCGACTTGTTCTGCACCATCATCGGCACGGAACCCGGTGTCGTGCCGACGCGCAAGCTGGACAGCAACGGTCAACTGCAACTCGTTCGGCCGGCATAGCGCAGGCCCTCAGGAGCGAGAGGAGCTCATCGCCTGGACCGGAAATTACCCACAGCGAGCCAGCGCATCCCATGATAGGAATCCACCACTACCCAGGCGCCGGCTACCAGGGCCACATTGACGACGGTCTCGCCCCATTGGCCGGCGCTTACATTGCCCGCCGCCACAATCGGCACCCACACAAGCAACAAGAACAGGCCCATCTGCAACACCGAGAGCGTGGCTGCCAGCCGCGCATACACGCCGATGAGCACCGCGGCGCCCGCCGCGAGGTAAGTGCAGCCGGTGAAATACGCCCAAAACACATGCGCGGGCAGCCAGCCAGGGACTAGTGGTGCGGTCAGATTGAGGTAAACGAAATGAGAGAGCCCGAACGCGATCAAAGCCAGTGCATAGAGCACCCTCGCGCCACGCACCCCTTTGTCGCCGATGGCGAAACCGAGCCATCGCCTGTCCCAGTCGTCGGCGAACCAGGCATAGAGCACCCACGCACCCGCCACAATTACCGCGGTCTCGCCGCAGCTTTGATAGAAACCTTCCACCATAGGCGCGAGGACGATGTAGCGTACTTTAACCAGAAGCATCCATAGAAACAGATAGACAAACAACACGCGCGCAGCGGTGACGGCTGTACGCCGCCAGAGCAGACCGATGCCACACGCTAGAGAAATGAAGGTGCACAGATAGGCCAGTAGCTCGCGAGCGGGCAAGCCCTTGGGCACTGAGTCCCATATCGGCGCGAAATCACCGTTGAAGACTCCCAGGATTCCGAGGGAAATCATTGTCAGTGCAAAAACCGCATGACCCACGCTTGCGATGCGCATCGACTTCTCCACCCGGTCAGTAGCGATTCGGCCCGGAGTTACCCGAAATGGCGATGCCGGCAAATACGCCGGTTGCCTGAGTTGACTTCCACACTTCCCGATTACTCGCAGTGTATTGCTACGGCGCGGAAGTGACTACCGCCAACGACGGCGGTTCCCCGGTAGACGCATTATTTTCGACCGCTGCGCTCCTCGCTCTTTCGGCGTAGAGCCTGGTTAACCACTTTGCGGATCAGGGTCGGGTAAGCGATGCCGGCCTTCAGCGCCGACTGCGCCAACTCATCATTCTTCGCAATGCAGGGATTGGCGTTGGGCTCAATCACGTAGACCTGGCCGGCTGCCGAAACCCGCAGGTCGAAACGCGCATAGCTGCGGATGTTGAGCGCACGATAGGCGCGCTTGCAGACGTCGTCGATGCGCTCCAGCAGTTCCGGTTCTAGTGTCTTGGCGAAATGGTTATTGATGCCCCAGCGCTTGCGATAGGCATCGTCCCATTTGGCCTTGTAGGTAGCAATGCGGGGTTCGTCTTCCGCCATCTGGCCAAAGGTCATCTCGCGTGCGGGCAGCATGCGCAGCGAGCGGTCGCCTATGATGCTGACGTACAGCTCACGACCGTCGATGTACTCCTCGGCAATTGCATCCAGGTTCATGCGCTCGTGGATCATCTGGATGCGCGCAAGGAAGCTCTTCTCATCGTCGACGATCGAGGCTTGCGAAATGCCGCGCGAGGCTTCCTCGGTCAACGGCTTGATGATGCACGGCAACTTCAGTGTTCTCGGCAGCCACACCTTGTGGCCAATGTAGAAGGTATGAAATCGAGGTGTGCGCACGCGGTGAAAGCGCAGTATCTTCTTGCACAGCCCTTTGTCGTTGCACAGGAACAGTGAGCTCGAGCTGGCGCCGGTACACGGGACGCCGAGCAACTCCATCACCGCGAGGATGTTCTTGTCCCAGTGCGTGACCTCATGGAAGTTGTCGCAGAGGTTGAAAATCACATCGGGTTTTACATCGCGAACGGCATCAAGCAGTGGTCTCAGATCGTCGTACAGGCTCAGGCGATGCACCTCGTATCCGCATTCGAGCAGCGCCTGATAGACATCGTTCTCGGTATAACTGCACTCCGGATCGGCGAATTCCGTGGCGAAGTCGTAGCCGGGTTTCACCGCATACGGCAGGTCGAAGACGAGTAGCACACGGGTAGCCATAGTCAGACCTCCCCGCGCAGATGGGTGGTGTAGCGGTAATTCATCATCAGCGTTGTCAGATAGGTCGCAAGCCGCAGAATCGCCACCGTCTCTGCATCCTCGGTGACCAGGTGCAGCGCCCGACAGCGTTGCAGAACCGCTGTGTAGACCTCGTTGACCATGAAGCGTCGCTCGCCGGTCCAGCTCGACACCGTGGTCAGCAACGACTTGCGATGCGACTGCAGCAACTTGGCGACCGGACTGCGCGTCTCTTCCTTGGCCTTGCCCTCGCGGAACATGCGGCGCAGGTTGTCATCATGGAAATCCGGAAAATCCTCGGCTTCGGCAGCCCGGCGTTTCTGGTAATAACGCGTGAGCGTGCTGCGGATTGCCGTGATCTTCCATAACTGTCGGCCGGTTGCGCGCAGCGGCGGCTTGCCGGCGATGTTCGCCATCAACTTGTCGACGAACAGCAACTTGTCGAGCGCCTTCCAGCCGGCGTACTTCTTGCGCCAATCCAGACCCGGCGTCAGCCAGACCGCAAAGGTTTCGACGAAATCCTCGTCCGGGTGATACTGCGCGTAATAGTAGTCCAGGTGGCGGACGAAGCTTTTGCTGTATGGGCGGAAACGATAGGTTTCCTCGTAGGCTTCGCTCGAACGTCCGAACACGCGCTGCCAACTGCGCTTGCGATTGAGACCGTAGGCATAACTGAGTGCATGGCCGGCTTCGTGGCGCAGCAGCTTCATGCACGAATCATTGGTATCGCCTTCCGCTTCGAGCATCATCTTTTTCTGCAGCTCGATCAAACGCGGATGCGCCAGATAGAACGGAATGCCGATCACCGGCTGGTTCTCTGGCGTCAGCCATTCGTCGGCAAGGTAGCAGCGCGGTTCGAACAGGATGTTTCGAGCCTTGAGCTCGTGGTAAAGCTGAGCGACGCGCGCCTCCAGCCACGTGCCTTCGATGCGTACCGGCAATTCCGACAGACGCAGGCTGAGCAATTCCTGCTCGGGAATCGTCGCCAGATCGGGCACCGGCTTCCCGGTCGGAATGATCGGCAGCTTTGCAGCATCGTGTCCAGTAGACATTACGCTTCGTCCTCAACGCCAGGCCGACATTCGTACGTGCATCGTGCAACAAATTGCGCTCGATTGCGATGCGATTAAGGTACCGGCTCCACGCACACGCAAGCAATCCAGTGCTGGATGAGCTCAATCCTCGGTCGCGTGCGACAATGCAAAATCAATTGCCGCACACACTGCGGTGGCCTGCGCGATGTTGCATTGCTCGGGTGTAGCGCGCGGGCTGTCCGGATACACCTCGGTCGTGGTTTTGTAACGCGAAGCGGTGACGCCTGCGCAGAGCCCGAGTTGTCGAAATGGGTATTCGATCACGCCCGGCGCCACCACGGGCGAGCCGATGATTTGTCCATGGGCATCGGCGGGCGCGATATGGGTGACCTTGGCCACTGCCTTGATTACAGCTTGCTGGAATTCGGTTTGCGGACTTTCGCTGTCGTCCACCAGATAAAAACCATCGGGGATTTCATCCGGCACGTAATCCACACCGTCGCGCGCGGCCAACGCGGGTCGAAACTCGGATTCATCGGTATCGGTGGTTTCATGCAAGTCGATGTGCAACAGCACACGTGCGCGGAACGGCGCGACAAATTGCATCAGCGCCGCTGCCTCCGGCGCCGGGCTGTCCTCGCGAAACGAGCGGTTGGGATCCAGCGCCAACGGGTTCCAGCGATGAATGCGCTCGTAAGCCCACGGACTCACGCACGGTGCAATTGCCAAATTGACTCGGCCCTCGTAATTCGCTGAGTGCCGCTCGGCGAAGCGAAGCGCGCCCTGTACGCCACTGGTTTCATAGCCATGCACCCCGCCCGTCACCAGCACGATCGGCAGATCTTCGCGCCAGTTGCCACTACGTAGCGCAAACAAGGGATAACGATCGGGCGGGTAATCGAGCTGACCGTATTGCACTACGTCCCATTGCGCACGCAGCCGGTCAACTGCGCCGACTACCTGCGTAGCATAGCTGCGCTGCTTGTGTTGGCGCGCACGCCATGCATTCTTTTCCGTGTCGCCCCAAGGGTGGCCGGGAGTGCCGATCGGATAGGGTGTGGTCATGGCGTTCGTCGTTCCACAAAGTAGTAGAAGCAGCTTTCTACTTTACCATCGAGCAAAGCAGGAGCCGATCCGTCCTCAGCCAGATCCCTGGCCACAACCGTGTTCATCTTGCAGGCGTGACGCTTGCGTCGTCGTGAGTGTACGATCAAGTCCGACTCGTGCCTGCTTTCGGAGTTGCCGTGGATCGTCGCGATTTTCTAAAAACCACCAGCTTTGCGGCGTTCACGTCCAGAGTTGCGTTGCCCGCAGGCACATTTGCCACAGGCGAGACGATGTCCGCCGCTGCATCCGACGCCAGCGCAAAAGCCGATTACACGTTGCGAATTTCCAGCGGCGTACTGGAACTAGGCCACAAACGTCTCGTCTCGACCACGCTTTACAACGGTGACTTTCCCGGGCCGCTGCTGCGCTTCAAGCAGGGACGGCGCGCCGTCATCGATATCTACAACGATACCGACACCCCCGAACAGGTGCACTGGCACGGCCAGCATTTGCCAGACAGCATCGATGGCGCTTTCGAGGAACACACGCCGCCAGTCCCCGCACACGGCCATCGCCGCGAAATCTTCACGCCCATGCCGATGGGTTTGCGCTACTACCACACGCACGTGCGCGCCGGCGCCGACCTCGCTTGTGGTCTTTACACCGGTCAGGCCGGGCCGGTGTATATCGAGCCGAGACACGAACCCGGCGCGTACGACCGCGAAGTATTTTTGACCCTCAAGGAATTCCAGCCGTATCTGAATCGCATGGACGACGACATGCCGTTCATGGCGCCGGCCGACATGGATATCGAGCTGGTCAGCATCGCTGCCAACGCCGACCCCGACGCCGGCGCGGTGCCGCCTGGCTACGAACTCGCGTACGAATCGTTCGCGATCAACGGCAAGATGCTAGGTCAGGGTGAACCGATCAAGGTCGGGCGCGGCGAGCGTGTACTGCTGCACATTGTCAACGCCAGCGCCACCGAAAACCGCAGTCTCGCGCTGCCCGGACACACGTTCAAGGTGATCGCACTGGATGGCAATCCTGTGCCGCATCCGGCGCAGGTTCCGGTACTCTGGTTGGGTACCGCCGAACGCGTGTCCGCCATCGTCGAAATGAATCATCCGGGTGTCTGGATACTCGGCGACACGGCTGACTCGGACCGCGCGGGCGGCATGGGAATCGTGATCGAATACGCAGGCGCAAGCGGCAAACCACAATGGCAGCCGCCGCCTGCTGCGTTCAAATGGGATTACCGTCTGTTTGCCGATCCGCAACGCAAGATTCCCAGTCCCGACGAAATCATCGACCTGCTGATCACCGAACGCCAGAGCGCCGCGAACGGATTCAACCGGTGGTTCATCAATGGCGTTGCGTACGACTGGAAAACGATGCCGGTGACGCGCAAGCTCAAGCTCGGTGCGCGCTACCGACTGCGCTTTCGCAATGCCAGTGACGACATCCATCCGTTGCATCTGCACCGTCACACGTTCGAAGTCACCAACATCATGGGGCACGCGACGGCGGGACTGATGAAAGATGTGGTGCTGGTGCCGCCATTTCAGACCACGGAAGTCGATTTCACCGCCGACATGCCCGGTCTGACGCTGTTTCATTGCCACATGCAAAGTCACATGGATTTTGGATTCATGGCGCTGTTCGAGACGGTTTGAGACGCAGCACCCAATGGTCGCAACCTCGAATGCGGGTCGGTTTCGAGATCGCTACATGCCGTAATCAGGAATCTCGAAATCATCACGCATGCTGCGCCCGGCAAACAATTTCACCAGCGGGCCGAAATTCATGGCGCGTATCGCCTGATTGCGCAGCCAGATGCCAAATCGCGTACGCGTGACGAAGAAGCCCACAACGCGCTCGGCGCCAGCCTGCTTGCCGGCGATGAACGGGCGCAGGCGTGATTCATAACGCTTGGGTGATGCTGTCTCCAAACCGTGTCTCGATCTTGTCCGCAATTGTTGCAAAAATGGCAGCGGATACCTCGCTGCGCGGCAGGCTGGTGAAGCGCCCGTGGGTGATGTCCTGCAGCACATCCACGTTCATGCTGGCGGATACGAGCTATGGTCGAAAGTGGTGTATGGCCCGGGAGCTGGGGCTAGGGGTTGAAGGCGGTGGAGATTTCTGCTGAGAATCTGATTGTCGAATTCGGAAACCAGCAGAAGGAGCATCTCCACCATGAAC
>JBOHYL010000073.1:0-22384 GCA_050737915.1 Rudaea sp. | reverse complement strand
CGACGCGATAGGCCGTTTGCAGGAAGGTGCACTCAACGACGCGGACTCCGCGCAGCAGGATTCGTTTTCGGACGGCCTGCTTGAATGTCCGCACTACACCCGTCCCGAGCGTCATGAACTGGGTGCGGTGCCGGAAGTGCTCACTTCAGGCGATCACGCAGCGATCGCGCGATGGCGGCGAAAACAGGCGCTGGGACGTACCTGGCAACGTCGGCCTGACCTGTTGGGCAAGTTAAAGCTGAATCGAGAAGACCAAAAACTTTTGTCTGAATATCAAGAAGATACGAAAATTTAATCAAATCGGCCGCAAATCGGCCGAATCCTCAGCGTATAATCCGACCCAGAGCGAAGAGTGCCATGAACATCCTGCAGCAATTCGAATCCCAGCAAATGACGCGAAAACTGCCCGAATTCGGGCCGGGCGACACCGTTGTCGTCAACGTCAAGGTCAAGGAAGGCAACCGCGAGCGCGTGCAGGCCTATGAAGGCGTATGCATCGCCAAGAAAAACGCGGGCCTGAACTCGGCTTTCACGGTGCGCAAGATTTCGCACGGCACAGGCGTGGAGCGCGTGTTCCAGTCGCACTCGCCGGCGATCGATTCGGTTGCGGTCAAGCGTCGCGGCAAAGTGCGCGGCGCCAAGCTGTATTACCTGCGTGGTCTGGAAGGCAAGGCAGCGCGAATTCAGGAAGATCTGGCCAAACACGCGTCCACCGAATAACCGCATCATCCCTCTTGGAGCATTGAGTCGCGTCTGTGCTCCTCGTCCAAGGCGACCGCCGGCAACGGCGGTCGCTTTGTCTTTATTGGATTATCGACGAACCGGGCATCCTGCCGCGGTCGTCGATCAAACGGCCGCGGCAAAGCCGCGTCACGTTTGTCGAATTGGCCAATAAACGGCCGATTCGTTGGCACATCCTTGTGCCGATACCTTCGATTGACGTATCCAAATCATCGTGCCGAGCTTGAATCTTGCGCGCCCGCCCCTATTCGTGCGGGATCACATTGAAGGATTTCGCCATGGCCGCTGCCGCTGAAACCCGCAAATTCGAGGCGGAAGTCGCCCAGGTCCTGCACCTGGTGACGCATTCGTTGTATTCGCACAAGGAAATCTTCCTGCGCGAACTGGTTTCCAATGCATCAGACGCTTGCGACAAGCTGCGTTTTGAAGCAATCGGCAAACCCGAACTACTTGCCGGCGACACTGAGTTGCATATCGACATCCGCATCGACAAGGACGCGCGCACGATCACGATTGCCGACAACGGCATCGGCATGACCCGCGAGGAAGTCGTCGCCAATATCGGCACGATCGCCAGTTCCGGCACGCGCAAATTTCTCGAAGCGCTGGCCGCGGATCAGAAGGCCGACGCGAACCTGATCGGCCAGTTCGGCGTGGGTTTCTATTCGGCCTTCGTAGTCGCGGACAAGGTGACCTTGTCCACGCGTCGTGCTGGCACCCAAACCGACGCAGGCGTGCGCTGGGAGTCCACCGGAACCGGCGAGTACACGCTGGAAGCGGTGGAAAAACCCGGTCGCGGCACTGAGGTCGTGCTGCACCTGAAACCCGACGAGGAGGAGTTCCTGCACGCATGGCAGGTGCGCAATCTGGTTGCGCGCTATTCGGACCACATCGGCTTTCCGATTCGCATGTTGAAAGAGAAAGACGACAAACCCACGGACACCGATTCCAGTCAGGATTGGGAGGTAGTCAATCAGGCTTCGGCGCTGTGGACGCGGCCCAGGAGCGAGCTCAATGATGAGGAATACCAGAATTTCTACAAGCACGTCAGCCACGACTTCAACGACGCGCTGGCGTGGACGCACAACCGTGTCGAAGGCAATCAGAACTTCACTTCGCTGCTGTACATTTCGGCGCAGTCGCCGTTCGATATGTTCATGGGCGTGCGCGACGAACGCAAGGGATTGAAGTTGTATGTGAAGCGCGTATTCATCATGGACGCAGCCGAGCAGTTGTTGCCGGCGTACCTGCGTTTCGTGCGTGGCGTGGTCGATTCGGACGATCTGCCGCTCAACGTCAGCCGCGAAATTCTGCAGCAAAACCGCAATCTGGAAAAACTAAAGTCCGCGTGCACGCGGCGTGTGCTGGATCTGCTCGACAAGCTGGCCAAAGACGACCCGGAAAAATTCGCCACGTTCTGGAAAACCTTCGGCGTCATTTTCAAGGAAGGCATCGCCGAGGATTTCACCAACAAGGAACGCATTGCCAAACTGTTGCGCTTTGCCTCGACGAAATCCGATTCTGGCGCGGCACAAACCGTGTCGCTGGACGATTATATCGGCCGCATAGCGGCCAATCAGGAGGAGATTTATTACCTCACCGCCGACGGTTATGCCGCCGCCAAGGGCAGTCCGCAGCTTGAAGCGCTCAAGGCGCACGATATCGAAGTGTTGTTGATGTACGATCGCATCGACGACTGGATGGCGAGCTACCTCACCGAATATTCCGGCAAGAAACTGCGCAACGTCGCCAAAGGCGATCTCGAGTTGGACAAGCTTGCCGGCACAGATGTAGAAAAGCGCAAGGAAGCCGAAAAAGCTGCCGAAGGCGTGGTCAAGAAGCTCAAGGAACTGCTGGGCGAGCGCGTGCGTGACGTGCGCGTGTCAGCGCGCCTGACCGATTCGCCATCGTGCCTGGTGCTGGACGAGCAGGATATGAGCTTGGCCATGCAGCGCCTGCTAAAACAGGCTGGACACGAGGTGCCGGCAAGCAAGCCGATTCTTGAAATCAATCCGGCACATACGCTGGTGAAGCGTCTGGACAACGAGGCGGACACGGTGCGTGCCGGTGATCTGGGACTGCTGTTGCTGGATCAGGCGCAATTGCTCGAAGGAGTCGCGCTGGAGGATCCTGCAGCCTACGTACGTCGGGTCAATGCACTGCTGACGCAAGCCTGATCGCGCCGTGAGCGCCGATGCCAAGCGCCAGGCGCTGGAGCAATTGCACAAAGGCACGCAGTTGCATCGTGCGGGCCAGCTGGGACTCGCGCAAAGCCATTATCAACGCGCGGTCAAGCTCGACCCGTCTAACGCCGATGCCTGGCATCTGCTCGGCGTGGCTGCGCTGCAGGCCGGCAATCCGGCACTGGCGGCAAAACATTTGCGCACAAGTATAAAAATGCGTCCCTCGTTTGCCGAGGCGCACAACAATCTGGGCGTAGCTCTGCGCCAGTGCGACAAGCATGCCGAAGCAATCGCAGCATTTCGCGCCGCGCTAACTGCGCGCGTGGGTTACGTCGAAGCGATGTTCAACCTTGGCATCGCGTTCGAGGCCGCGGGTGATCCGGGCCAGGCAGACCGTAGTTATCGGCAGGTCCTGCAATTGCGCGTGAATCACGCCGATGCGGCGACCAATTTGGGCAATCTATTGCGCCGTCACGGACGGCTGGGCGAAGCGTTGCCATTTGCCGAGTTGGCGTGGCGCGTGGCGCCTGATCGTGCGCAGACCCATGGCAATCTTGCCTTGTTGTTGAGCGATCTGGGCCGCCAGAACGACGCCATACGTTGCGCGCACGCCGCGATCACGCGCGAACCCGGGCAGGCCTTGTGGTGGAAGACGCTGGGTGTCGCGCAGCGCCTGCAACATGACATCGACGCCGCGATCCCAACCCTGCGCAAGGCGGTGGGACTGGATAGCGACGATACGGCGATTGCGCTGGAGCTTGCGCTCGCGCTCAACGAAGGCGGCGAAACCGATGCGGCGCGAGCACTGTTGGTCGCCACTACGCCACCACCCGGATACGGCGAGCGCGTGCGTTGGCTGCGTGCGCTGACCCTGCCGGCCATCTACCGCGACGATGCGGAAATCGAATCCGCGCGCGCGCGTTTCGCGTCGGGTCTGGACGAATTGCACGCCGCTTTGAAACTCGATTCGGCAGCGCGGACTGGCGAAGCCATACATGCGGCGGTGAGTGTCGCGCCGTTCCACCTGCACTATCAGCCTCGCGACAATACGGCGTTGCAATGCCGATTCGGCGATCTGGTCGCGCGCGTGATGACCGCGGCTGCTCCGGCACTGGTTGCACCCTGTGATTGGCCGCTGCGCACCCACGGTGGCCGCGTGCGTGTGGGCATCGTCAGCAGTCATCTGATGCAACACACTGTGTCGCGCTATTTCACGCGCCTGATCGAAGGCCTGGATCGCGAACGCTTCGACGTATACATCTGGCACGCTGGCAGCGAGGACGACAGCACGAAGCGCATCGCCACATCTGTTTCCGAATTTATCAAAACGCGCGAGGATGCACTCACGCTGGCGCACCGGGTGCGGCAGTCGCAGCTCGACGTGTTGGTGTATCCGGAAATCGGCATGGACCCGCGCCATCAGGTGCTTGCAGCGTTACGTCTGGCACCGGTGCAATGCGCGTTGTACGGCCATCCGGCGACCAGCGGCTCGGCGAATATCGATTATTTCCTGAGTGGCGCGCAACTCGAACCCGATAATGCGGATTCGCACTATCGCGAAAACCTGGTGCGCCTGCCCGGACTCGGCACGCAACCGCTGCTGCCGCCCGCGCCCGGCAATGGCGCGTGGTTCGATGCGCATGCGGCGGGTGTGCCGTTGCTTCTGTGTTTGCAGAACTTCATCAAGCTGGTGCCGAGATATGATGTGACGCTTGCACGCATCGCCGCGGAAACGGGTGCAAGGATCGGTTTTTTCACCCGTAATCCGCCGCTCATGCGTGTGTTCCGCGCGCGCATCGACGCCGTGTTTACGGCGCGAGGACTTGATCCGTCAAAGCATCTGGTTTTTCTTCCGGTACTCACGCATGCCGATTATCTGGCCGGCATCGCCCACGCGCCACTGGTGCTGGATTCGCCCTGGTTCTCCGGTGGCGGCACCAGTGTGGATGCCTTCAGCGTCGGCACGCCGGTGCTGGCGTGGGAGGGCGCGATGGCGCGCGGCCGCCAAACCTCGGCGATGTTGCGCATCATGGGAATCGAGGACTTGGTCGCAACGGACGAAGACAATTACATCGCCAAAGCCGTACAGTTGATTGGCGATGACGCACAACGCACCGCGTTACGTGAACGCATCCTTGGCGCCAGGCCGCTATTGTTCGACGATACATCCGCCGTCGGCGCGTTCGTGGATTTCATCGAGCGCGCCATGGTGCGATAGACCACTACTTCAAGCCCAACGCGCGGGCCACGCCCTCGCCATAGGCCCTGTCGGCCTTGCTGCAATTGGCAATGTGGCGGCGTTTGATCGCTTCCGGCGCGTCACCCATCGCACGTGCAGTGTTTTCGAACAGCACCTGTTTCTGCTTCGCCGTCATCAGGCGGAACAGAGCGCCGGGCTGCGAGTGGTAGTCCTCGTCTTCGCGATGATTCCAATGGTCGGCTGCGCCATCGACGGATAGCGGCGGTTCGCGAAAATCCGGCTGCTCGGTCCATTCTCCGTAGCTGTTCGGCTCGTAGCCGAGCGTGCTTCCATAGTTGCCATCCACGCGCATCGCTCCGTCGCGATGATATGCGTGATACGGACAGCGCGGCTTGTTCACTGGAATCTGGTGGTGGTTCACCCCGAGTCGGTAACGCTGCGCATCGCCGTAGGAGAAGAGGCGTGCCTGCAGCATTTTGTCCGGGGAAAAACCAATGCCGGGCACGACCTGTGCGGGGTTGAAGGCGCTCTGTTCCACATCGGCGAAAAAGTTTTCCGGGTTCTTGTTCAATTCCCACACACCGACCTCGATCAACGGGTAATCCTTGTGCGGCCACACCTTGGTGAGATCGAATGGGTTGTACGCAACCTTCGAGGCATCTTTTTCCGGCATTATCTGCACGCACAGCTTCCATTTTGGAAAGTCGCCGCGCTCGATTGCATCGTACAGGTCGCGCTGGTGCGATTCGCGGTCCTTGCCGATGATCGCCTCGGCTTGCGCATCGCTGAGGTTTTTGATGCCCTGCTGGCAGACGTGGTGAAATTTCACCCAATAGCGCTCGTTCTTTGAGTTGATGAAGCTGAAGGTGTGCGAACCGAAGCCGTGCATGTGACGATAGCTGGACGGGATCCCGCGCTCGCTCATCACAATCGTGACCTGATGCAGTGCTTCAGGCAGATTGGTCCAGAAATCCCAATTGTTTTTCGCGCTGCGCAGGTTCGTTTTCGGATCGCGCTTGACCGCGTGGTTGAGGTCCGGAAATTTCAACGGATCGCGCAGGAAGAAAACCGGCGTGTTATTGCCAACCAGATCCCAGTTGCCTTCCTCGGTGTAGAACTTGACCGCGAAGCCGCGGATGTCGCGTTCCGCGTCGGCCGCACCGCGCTCGCCGGCCACGGTGGTGAAGCGCGCGAAAAGGTCCGTTTTCTTGCCGACCTTGGAGAAGATTTTCGCTCGGGTGTACTTGGTAATGTCCTTGGTGACGGTAAACGTGCCGAATGCGCCCGAACCCTTGGCATGCATGCGCCGCTCGGGGATTACCTCGCGGTCGAAATGGGCGAGCTTTTCCAGCAACCACACGTCTTGCAGCAGAGCGGGACCGCGCGGGCCGGCGGTCATCGTGTTCTGGTTATCCGGCACCGGCGCGCCGGCGGCGGTAGTGAGTTTGCGTTGGCTGCCTTTCATCATTGTGCTCCTGATGGGAAATCGCAGGACCACTCTATGACATGCGTGTCGTTTGATGAAGTTGATTGTTTTTATCAAATACATAGATTTGGTCTATGCCATGCGGCCATATGGGCGTCGATACCTGCAAGCTAACGCAACTTCAGGCAGTCAATTCTGAACTGGCCGGAAATGCAGCCGGCGTGCGCCGAATACAGATGCCCCTGACGGATATGGGTACGGCGGATGTCCGCACGCTGAACGAAGACCCCGACACAACGCCATCCACCTGCTTTGTCGCTTGACATCGTGCGCCGTTTATCTATAGTAGTCTCCTGTATAGCTACTATAGAGCTCGGCCGTGAATACACTACAAGCACTGGGGTTTACCGAATACGAAGCGCGTGCGTACGTCACTCTGCTCGAACGCGAAGAGTGCAACGGTTACGAACTGGCCAAAGCCTCGGGCATTCCCAGGGCCAACGTCTATGCGGTGATAGAGAAACTGCTGCGGCGTGGCGCTGCGCGACGTCTGGAGACCGCGGATGGACCGCGTTATGCGGCGGTACCGTCGGCGCAAATGCTGCGCGGCATTGAGCTCAGCCAGCAGCGTGCGCTGGTAGCCGCCGGCAAGGCGTTGGCGAGGATGGTGCGGCCGCGTGAACCGGGTGCGGTATTCAATCTGCGCGGCAATGAGTTGACCGCAAAGCTGCGGCAGATGATCGATGCGGCCGAACACACGCTGCTGATCGCCATCCAACCGGCGGAAGCCGCGCAATTTGCCGACCCTCTGCGGATGGCGCGCGAACGCGGCGTCGCAATTACCACCTTGTGTCTGGATGCCTGCCCGCACGAGTGCGGCCATTGTCAGGGCGATATTCATCGCTATCAGCTGGCACGACAGGGCCAGGCACGCTGGCTGGTGCTGGTCGCCGACGACCGCGACGTCATCATTGCCCAGATCGGCGTCGATGTGGTCGAAGCCGTGCACAGCGAACAACGCCTGCTGGTACAGCTTGCGTCGGCCTACATCCGGCAGAGCGTGACTCTGGCGGTGCTTGGCAGCGAGTTGGCGGGCGAGTTCGAGGGCCTGTTGTCGCGTGAGGCGCGGCAAATGCTGGATCGACTGGATACGGCGGGAGATTTTCTCGCCTCGGTGCGGACCGTTGCCGGGGTCACGTCATCCTGACGCGGCGAGGGCCGGCTGACGCCGATGTATTCGTTTTCGTACGGTGCAGGGATGCACCGCACGCAGATAACGCGTGTGTATCGGTTTGATGCACGCGCGGATGAACCGGGTTCGGCAAACCGCCGGGTCCGACATGCCCCGTACATTCCGGATGGGTGCACACGGGGCCTACTTGAAGCGGAGATGATCATGAACAAGCGTATGCAAATTGGTTCGGCACTGGTTGCCGTGGCGGGATTGCTGTTTGGCGGCGTGGCCTTTGCGGCAGACAGCACGACAGCGGCGATGAACATGTTCGGCGGCCCGGTCTATTCGGGTGAACCGGCATTGCAGGTTACGGCGGCTCTGGTGGATGCCGGTGGTGGCGCGGCAAATTTCAGTTTCCAGAAAGCGCTGGTGTCGATGCTGGGCGAGAAGACGGTCAACGCGGAGGTCGCCAAGCTGACCAAGCAGTACGGTGCGAAGAATGTCAACGACTTCATCGCGGGGATGGATTTCGCCGTGGAGGATTCGCTCAAACACGCTACCGCTGCGGGCATCAAGCTGCCGGCTGCGCCGGCCGACCTCAAGGGTCAGAAGCTGGCCAAAACACTAGTCAGCGCTGGGACAGTGGATGGCACATTCTGGTCCGGCTGGCTGTTCGACAATGCGTTGTCGCACACCATTCATGTGCAGGTAATGGTCGACATCAATGCCAAGCACAGTTTCGAGTATGACCAAAACACCCATCGCCTGCTCAATCAGGCGATGTACGACGTAGGCCATGCGTTGGGCGATACGCAAGTCAAGCTGGCTTCTTTGCATTGAGGCCGTATCGGGTTTGCTGCGGTTGATGCAATCCGGACTGCGTTTGCAGGAGCGCCGTTGCGCTCCTGCGCTCACAGCAATGTTGGCGAGGTAGTGCTTCATCACGGCCAATGCTTCCAATCCCTTGGCAGCGTGTTTTCAGCGATTTTTCAGGAGTCCTGAAAACGCGATTTCAGTCGATACAGGGCTTCAAGCGCATCCTTCGGCGTCATCGTGTCCGGATCGACTTCACGCAACGCCTGTTCGACCGCTGATGGTGCGGGCGGCACGAACAGTCCCAGTTGTGGCGACGCTTCCGCTGCAGGTGCGCCAGCAGATGGCGCGTGACGGTGTTCGAGTTCGTGCAAATACCGTTGCGCCTGCGCAATCACCGACTTTGGCACTCCGGCGATAGCGGCTACATGCAGGCCGAAACTGCGATTGGCCGGACCGTCCTTAACTGCGTGCATGAACACCAGATCGTCGCCATATTCGATCGCGTCCAAATGCACATTGGCGATGCCCGGATATTGCGCGGCGAGGTCGGTCAACTCGAAATAATGCGTGGCGAACAATACGAACGCACAATTATGCGTGGCCAGTTGCACCGCGCATGCCTGAGCCAGTGCCAAGCCGTCGTACGTCGAGGTGCCGCGCCCGATTTCGTCCATCAGCACCAGACTGCACGCTGTCGCATTGTGCAGAATGTTCGCGGTCTCGGTCATCTCGACCATGAACGTGGATTGCCCACGCGACAAATCATCGCCCGCGCCAATGCGCGTGAAAATGCGATCGATCGGGCCAATGACGGCGCGCTCGGCCGGCACCAAGCTGCCGATATGCGCGAGCAGCACGATCAGCGCATTCTGGCGCATGTAGGTGGATTTACCGCCCATGTTCGGGCCGGTCACGATTAACATGCGGCGCATATCGTCGAACAGCAGATCATTCGGTTCGAACGGCTCGCTGCGCACCTGTTCGACCACGGGATGCCGGCCGCGCAGGATGGTGATGCCGGCGTCATCCGTCAATTCCGGCGCATTCCAGTTCAGCGCATCGGCGCGTTCAGCCAGGTTGGCCAGCACGTCCAGATCAGCCATTGTGGCAGCCGCGCGCTTGAGCGGTTCCAGTCGCGCACCCAGAAAATCCAGCAAACCTTCGTACAAGGCGCGTTCGCGCATCAGCGCGCGTTCGCGCGCAGACAGCACTTTGTCCTCGAACGTCTTCAGTTCCTCGGTGATATAGCGTTCGGCACCCTTGAGCGTCTGCCGTCGCGTGTAGTGCGTCGGCGCCTTGTCGGACTGACCCTTGCTGATCTCGATGTAGTAGCCGTGCACGCTGTTGTAGCCGACTTTCAGCGTCGGGATGCCGGTAGCGGACTTTTCGCGCGCTTCCAGATCGATCAGGAATTGGTCGGCGTTGGTCGAAAGCATGCGCAGTTCATCAAGCTCAGCATCGAAGCCGTTGCGAATCACGCCGCCATCGCGCAGCAGTGCCGGCGGCTGATCGGGCAGGGCGGCGGCCAAGTGCGCAACCGTGTCGGTGTGTCGGCCGAGTCGCTCGACTAATTCGCTGAGCAACGGACTGTCGGCCCCAGCCAATGCATTGCGCAAGTCCGGCGCTGCGTTCAAGCCATCATGCAACGTAGACAAATCGCGCGGTCGCGCTGAACGCAACGCGATGCGCGCGAGGATGCGTTCCAGATCGCCGACGCCGCGCAGAATTTCCCGCAGTGGCACAAAGCGGCGTGCGTCGATTAGAGCCTGAATCGCCTGATAGCGCCGCCGTAACAGCGTATGATCGCGCAGCGGACGATGCAGCCAGCGGCGCAGGGCGCGTGCGCCCATCGGCGTGATGGTGGCATCGAGCACGCCGAGCAGCGTGTGTTCGACGCGGCCCGATGGGTGCGTATCCAGTTCCAGATTGCGTCGCGTCGCGGCATCCAGTGCGATGGTTTCGTCCGCGTTTTCGATAGCCAAACCCGACAGATGCGGCAATGTGGATTTTTGTGTTTCCTCCACATATCCCAAAAGGCAACCTGCAGCGGCGATGGCTAGCGGCAGATGTTCGCAACCGAAGCCGGACAAGTCGCGCGTCTTGAAGAATGAGCACAACTGGCGTTGCGCGGTTTCCGCATCGAAATGCCACGGCGCGCGCTTGCGCAAGCCCGGCAGTTCGATGACAAAAGCCGGCCATTCGACGCCATCGCTGACCAGCGTTTCCGCCGGCGCCAGCCGCGCCAGTTCCGAAGCGAGCGCCTCAGCGTTGGCCGCTTCGCTGAGCAGAAAGCGGCCGCTGGCCAGATCGATCCAGGCCAGGCCGTAGCCTCTCGTCGGCGCGCCTCGCGCTGACGATTTGGATATGCCGCCGGTGGCAATGGCCAACAGCAGATTGTCGCGGCGTTCCTCAAGCAAGGCTTCGTCGGTCACCGTGCCCGGCGTGACCACGCGCACGACTTTGCGCTCGACCAATCCTTTCGCCAGTGCGGGATCGCCGATCTGTTCGCAGATCGCCACGGATTCGCCTAATTTGATCAGTTTGGCCAGATAATTTTCGACGGCGTGATAGGGCACGCCGGCCATCGGAATCGGCGCACCGGCGGACGCACCACGTTGGGTCAGCGTGATGTCGAGCAGTCGTGCGGCCTTGCGTGCGTCGTCGTAGAACAACTCGTAAAAGTCGCCCATGCGGAAGAACACCAGTGTGTCCGGATACTCCGTCTTGGCGGCGAAGTACTGGCGCATCAATGGCGTGTGCTGTGAGAGGTCGGGCGCGGACATCCGGCCGGGGTATCAGAAAGGGGCGGCTAGTGTAGCGTGAACTGTGCGGTACTTTGTGCAACGCTGGCGACCACTGTCATCGAACCGTAATCCAAACACGTTGTAATCGCTCAGCATCGAACTTTGCGATAGGCTGTCACGGTGCAAAAACGCATACTCATCATCGAAGACGAAGCCTCGATTCGCGACATGGTCGCATTCGCGCTGCGTAAGGCCGACATGCAGCCGATGTTGGCGGCCGATGCGCGCGAAGCACAACTTGCAATCGCCACGACCGTGCCGGACCTGATTCTGCTGGATTGGATGTTGCCCGGCATGAGCGGTCTGGAACTGGCGCGGCGTCTGCGCAAGGAAACCCTTACCGCCGAGGTGCCCATCATCATGCTCACCGCACGCGGCGAAGAGATGGATCGCGTCAACGGCCTGGAAGCAGGTGTGGACGATTACGTGGTCAAGCCGTTTTCCAGCCGCGAGCTCATCGCCCGCATCAAGGCGGTGCTGCGGCGCAGCCTTGGCGACGACGGCTCCGGCGTGATCGATCTTGGTGGCTTGCGCATCGACGGCCCGGCACATCGTGTGTTCGTGGGTGCCGAACAGGTAGCCATAGGTCCGACCGAATATCGCCTGTTGCATTTTTTCATGACGCATGCCGAGCGTGTGTATACGCGCGCGCAACTGCTCGACCATGTCTGGGGTGGCAGCGTGTACGTGGAAGAACGCACCGTGGACGTGCACATCCGCCGCCTGCGCCAGACTTTGCAACCGTGGCGGCTGGATGGACTGATCCAGACCGTCCGTGGCGCCGGCTACCGGTTTTCCGTGTCCGCATGAGCGCCACGCGTGCAGGCCGGCTGGCGGAGCAGCTGAGCGATCTGCGCGACGCCGCTGCCGTTTTCCCGGACGCCCTTGTTCTGCTTGATGCAGACAGCCGGGTGCGCTGGTGCAACCTCGCGGCGGTGCGTCTGCTTGGCTTGGCTTGGCCGCGGGACCGTGGCGTGATACTGGCCGAACGTCTGGCCGGCAGCGCATTTGGCGCCTGGCTGGCGAGCGCGGATCATTCCAGTGACGACATCGTTGCGCCTGCCGACACAAGCATTCGCTTGACCGCGACGCTGATCGCATTCGGTCAGAACCGGCGCGTGCTGCTGGCGCGCGACATCAGCCATCTGGCGCGGCTCGAACAGGTGCGCCGCGATTTCGTCGCTAATGTCTCGCACGAATTGCGCACACCGTTGACTGTAATTCACGGTTACCTGGAACTTCTCGATCCACAGGAGGTGCCGGCGCTCGCGCCGGTTCTGGCGGAAATGCGCACGCAGTCGCGGCGCATGGGCCAGATCGTCGAGGATCTGCTGACCCTGTCGCGGCTGGAAATGCAGCAGCGTTTGCCGGAAGAATCCGTCGCAATGATGCCGTTGCTATCAACTTTGCTCAAGGAAGCGCAGGCATTGAGCCAGGGCCGCCACCGGGTCGCGCTGAATGACGAAGCACACACCGATCTGCTCGGTTCGCCGAAAGACCTGCACAGTGCATTTTCCAATCTGGTCAGCAACGCGGTGCGCTACACCCCAACAGGCGGCGAGATCACGATCGCCTGGCGCCGCACGGGAGACGGCGCGGAATATTCGGTCCGCGATACCGGTTATGGCATTCCGGCGGAGCATCTGTCGCGGCTGACCGAACGTTTTTACCGCGTTTCCTCCAGCCGCTCGCGCGGCAGCGGTGGTACGGGACTGGGGCTGTCTATCGTCAAGCATGTGCTGAACCTGCATCAGGCGCGGTTGGCGATTCGCAGCGAGCCGGGAAAAGGTTCGACCTTTACCTGTGTGTTCGACTCTGCCCGCTTGCTCGAACCCGGTAGCGACGCAACTTGAGTGCGTCATTTGAGCCGCACGCGGTGCCTGTCATCATCCCGCAAACAAACTTTCACGAGATTGCAACACGCACCCGACATGCTGCTTCGCATTCACGCCCCAGCATTCCAGCACTGCGGAGCCAGCCATGCGTCGAATTCTCGCTATCGCCTCCATCGCCACCGCGCTCGTCGTCTTCGCTGCCTACGCGCACGCCGACGCGCTGAGCGACATCGTGACCCAGGGCCAGATCAATGGCGAATTGCGCAGCTATTTCTTCAGCCGGCTGTACGACACCTCGACGGTTCCCGACGCGAATGCATTTTCGGCGGCTGCGCTGATCAATGCGCGTACTGGCACGATCGCTGGAGGATTCAGCATCAACACATCGTTTCTGACGGCCAGTTCGCTGGGCACGCAATCGGGCACGGCATCGCATGTCGATAAAACCTTGATGGGTCCGAGTGATTCGATTAGCGCGCTTGGCCAGGCTAATCTGCAATACAAGAACGACTGGGCCTTGCTGCGCGGCGGATATCAGTATCTGAGTACACCGTGGATGGGCTCGAGCGATGCGCGTGTGTTGCCCGCTTCCTACAACGCGCTTTCGTTCAATTTCAAGCCACTGGCCGGATGGGATGTCTACGCGCTGCGCAGTTTCGACTGGAAAAGCCGCACCTCGCACGACTACCGCTCGACCAACCTGTACTATCCGTCCAGTTTCGACGGCGATGCGATGTACGGAGGCATCGCAGTGCTACCGGCAACCACGTCCAAGGCCAACGGTGTGTGGGCACTGGGCAGTGCGTATGCGCAAGGCGGATTCAGGGGTCGGCTTTGGTATTACGAATTCCTGCGCTTCGCGCGGATGACCTATGCCAATGTCGGTTACACCTGGAATACGCGCACAGGTTGGGATCCGTTCGTAGCTGCGCAGTACGTGCACGAGTCCAGCGGCGAGAACAATAATTTCGTCATGACTGGCACGAAGCTGTTCGGCATGGCCGGCGATGCGGTGCGAAACCGCACATGGGGCGTGGATGCAGGCATTGCATTCGCCAACGTCAAATTTGACGTTGGCTACAACCGCGTGGCCGAACAGGACAGGGCAGTTGGTTCCGGCGCGTTGATCTCACCCTATACGGTCGGTTATGCCTCCGACCCGCTATACACGAGCTCGATGATTCGAGGCCTGGTCGAGCAGGGTCCCGGATATGCGTGGAAGGCAACGCTCAGCTACGGCTTTATACAGGGCAAACTGTTGTTCACGACGTCCTATGCGAAATACACCACGTTGCTGCGCGGCCGCAGCGATAATCTGTACTTTGATGTCGCCTGGTCGCTGGACGATTACTTGAAGGGCCTGTCGCTGCGCAATCGCTGGGAACGCTCCAGCGGCGGCATCGGCGCGAATCCGGGCGACCGACCGTTCACTTACAATCGCCTGATGGTTTCGTACAAATTCTGAATGCAGATTTGACGAGTGCCACGTGTGATCGGAGGGATCGCTCCAGCGATCAAGGTCGATAGTCCCTTGTTCGCCCAGATGGTACTCCGCAGCGCGACCATCGCACGGGAGAATGAGACGGCGCAGCAGCAGGCTTCATTTCTTGGCACAATGGGTTCAGCCGTTCCCAAGGCGTGCTTGCTCATGACGAATCCCGCGCCATCAGTGGAAAGTTTCTTTCACCAGGATACCGGCACGTTCACCCACGTCGTTCACGAACACGACGGCGGTGCCGCGGCGATCGTCGATCCCGTACTCGATTACGATGCGGCGGCGGCGTGCACGGCGACAACTTCTGCGGATGCGGTGCTCGCCTTCGTTCGCGCGCATCAGTTACGCGTGCAGTGGATTCTGGAAACCCACGCGCATGCCGATCATCTGAGTGCTGGGGCTTACCTGCGCGATGCGCTGGGAGCAAAGCTCGCCATCGGCCGCGGCATTGTCGACGTGCAGGCGCATTTCAAGTCGCTGTTCGGACTGGGGGATGAATTCATCCCCGATGGCCACCAGTTCGACTGCCTTTTCGACGACGGCGACACGTTTGCTCTCGGCACGCTGCAATGCCGAGTCGTGGCGACGCCGGGTCATACCGGCGATAGCCTGACGTACCTCATCGGCGACGCCGCCTTCGTCGGCGACACGCTGTTCGCGCCGGATACGGGCACCGCACGGGCCGATTTTCCCGGTGGCGATGCGGCTGCGTTGTTCGCGTCAATCCGCAAAATTCTTGCGTTGCCGGCGCAGACACGCTTGTTTCTGTGCCACGATTATCCGCCGGCAAGTCGTGGCGCCAGCGCGCAAACTTCCATCGCTGCCCAAGTCACGCACAACCCGCATCTGCTCGCAGGCACGGACGCGGACGCTTTCGTGGCTCTGCGTCGCGCGCGCGACGCGTCGTTGTCGGCCCCGCGCCTGATCCTGCCAGCGCTGCAAATCAATATCCGCAGCGGGCGCCTGCCGGAAGCGGGCGCGAACGGCATCCGCTATCTGAAGATTCCACTGGATCAATTGGGAAAACGCTCATGAACGCTGGACTGGCGGATTTGGCCGAACGCGTGGGCTAACGTCGGCGCGGGCCGACGAAACTTCGCCACACGTGGCAAAATCAGCCAAACACCACTTCACTCCGCGCAGGATTACTGATGTCCGCAACTGTTGTCACTGATGACGCCGCACTACTCACGCTGGCGCAGCAAGTCGCCGACGCGTTCACGCAGCGTGGCGCAACCCTGGTCACCGCCGAATCGTGCAGCGGTGGCTGGATCGCGAAAACCCTTACCGACATCGCCGGCTCGTCGGCGTGGTTCGAATGTGGCGTGGTTGCCTACAGCTATGAAGCCAAAGAAGCTCTGCTTGGCGTGCGCCCGGAGACCCTCGAGCTGCACGGCGCGGTGAGTCGTGAAACTGCCATCGAAATGGTGTCCGGCGCACTTGCGCGTTTTGGCGCGAGCGTTGCGGTGGCTGTGACTGGCATCGCCGGGCCGAGCGGCGGCACCGCGGACAAACCCGTCGGTACGGTATGGATCGGCTGGAAACGACGCGGCGACTACGCCCGCGCAGAGTTGTTTCATTTTGCCGGCGACCGCGAGGCGGTGCGTCGCCAGACCGTGGCCGCGGCGCTGGCTGGGGTTCAGAAAATTCTTACAAGCTGACGGCGAATTGGCGCATGCGGTGTCGGTAGCGCTGTGAGAGAATTGCAATCGCACGATTTGAGACGCGGACCAACCAGACTCGCGCCGACCCACAGCAAAAGATTCGAGGACAGACAATGGACGACAACAAGCGCAAGGCACTTTCAGCGGCGTTGAGCCAGATCGAAAAGCAGTTCGGCAAGGGCGCGGTGATGCGCATGGGTGATCGCGCCGTCGAAGCGATTGAATCGATCCCGACCGGGTCGCTGATGCTCGACATGGCGCTGGGCATCGGTGGTCTGCCACGCGGCCGCGTGGTGGAAATCTACGGGCCGGAATCCTCGGGCAAGACCACGCTCACCCTGCAAGTCATCGCCCAGGCACAGAAGCTGGGCGGCAGCTGCGCGTTTATCGATGCCGAGCATGCCCTGGATCCTTCCTACGCGGAAAAACTCGGGGTAAAAGTAGACGATCTGTTGCTGTCCCAGCCCGACACCGGCGAACAGGCGCTGGAAATCGCCGACATGCTGGTGCGTTCGGGCGCGGTGGATGTGGTGGTCATCGACTCGGTCGCGGCGCTGACACCACGCGCGGAAATCGAGGGCGAGATGGGCGATCAGCTGCCGGGCTTGCAGGCGCGCTTGATGTCGCAGGCGCTGCGCAAACTCACCGGCAATATCAAGCGTTCGAACACGATGGTCATCTTCATCAACCAGTTGCGCATGAAGATCGGCATGATGATGCCGGGGCAGAATCCCGAAGTCACCACCGGCGGCAATGCGCTCAAATTCTACGCCTCGGTGCGTCTGGACATCCGCCGCATCGGCGCGGTGAAAAAGGGCGACGAAGTGGTCGGCAACCAGACCAAGATCAAGGTGGTCAAGAACAAGCTGGCGCCACCGTTCAAGCAGGTCATCACCGAGATTCTCTACGGCGAAGGCATCAGCCGCGAAGGTGAACTGATCGACCTGGGCGTGGACAACAAGCTGGTGGAAAAATCCGGCGCCTGGTACAGCTACGGCGGCGAGCGCATAGGGCAGGGCAAGGACAACGCGCGCCAATACCTCAAGGAAAATCCGACGGCGGCCAAGGATCTGGAAGACAAGCTGCGCGCGGCACTGGCGCCAGTCAAGGCCGCCGCACCGGCCGTGGAGATGGAGGAGGCGTAACGATCCGCGGTTGTCGTGGCAGACAAGAAAACTGGCAGTTCGATATCGGCCCGCGAGAAGGCCATTGCCCTGCTCGCGCGCCGTGAGCATTCGGCGCGCGAGCTGAAAGCCAAGCTTGAGCGCAAGGGGCTGGATGCGGATGAAAGCGCCCACGCACTTGCGGATTTGCGGGCCAGGGATTATCAATCCGACGCGCGTTTTGGCGAAATGCTGGTGCGTTCGCGCATTTCCGGCGGCTACGGGCCGCGCTGGATCATTGCCGAATTGAAAACCCACGGTATTGGCGGCGACGCGGCGCAGGTGCTGATCGACGCGGCCGAGCCGGATTGGCCTGCTTTGATCCGCGATCTGTTGCGGCGTCGCTACGCTGGGAAGCACTCTGTCAACCTCGCCGAGCGTCGCAAACACGTCGCTTTTCTCTTGCGTCGCGGCTTCGACGCCGCCACAGTACAATCCATCACCCGCGCACAAGTACTTGACGCATCGGTCGGCGAGTTGGATTGAAAGCTCGATCGCCGCGATCAATCTTGGCGTATTCGAGCCTACTTTCCCCGTGTTCCGATGAAGACCAGCGCACAAATCCGCCAGACCTTTCTCGATTTCTTCAAAGATCGCGGCCACACCATCGTGCCTTCGGCGCCACTGGTGCCTGGCAACGATCCAACCCTGCTGTTCACCAATTCGGGGATGGTGCAGTTCAAGAACGTATTTCTGGGCAGTGAAAAACTGCCCTATATGCGCGCCGCTGATGTACAGCGCTGCTTGCGTGCCGGCGGCAAGCACAACGACCTGGATTCGGTCGGCTACACCGCGCGCCATCACACGTTTTTCGAGATGCTCGGCAACTGGTCGTTCGGCGATTATTTCAAGCGCGAGGCGATCCTGTGGGCGTGGGAATTGCTCACGCAAGTATACAAATTGCCAAAGGATCGTCTGCTGGTCACGGTTTATCACAGCGACGACGAGGCCTACGATCTGTGGCACAAGCAGATCGGCTTGCCTGCCGAGCGCATCGTGCGCATCGGCGACAATAAGGGCGCACTGTATGCGTCGGACAATTTCTGGCAGATGGCCGACACCGGCCCATGCGGACCGTGCACCGAGATTTTCTACGATCACGGGCCGGAAATTCCGGGTGGCCCGCCGGGGTCAAAGGACGAAGACGGCGATCGCTACATCGAAATCTGGAACCTCGTGTTCATGCAGTTCGATCGCGCCGCCGATGGCACCTTGTCGAAACTGCCGGCGCCGTGCGTGGATACCGGCATGGGGCTGGAGCGCCTTGTGGCCGTGCTACAGGGTGTGCATTCCAATTACGAAATCGACCTGTTCCAGCATTTGATCCGGGACGCCGCGAAATTGACGGGCACGAAGGATCTTGAGAACAAATCGCTGCGTGTGATCGCCGATCATATTCGCGCGTGCAGTTTTCTCATCGTCGACGGCGTATTGCCGTCCAACGAAGGCCGCGGATATGTGTTGCGCCGGATCATTCGCCGCGCACTGCGCCACGGTTACATGCTCGGCCAGAAGCAGCCGTTCTTTCACAAACTGGTTGCCACGCTGGTGGAGGAAATGGGCGCGGCGTATCCGGAACTGGTGGCCAAGCGCGACCTGGTCGAAAAGACCTTGTTCGGGGAGGAAGAACGCTTCGGTGAGACGCTGGAACACGGGATGAAACTGTTCGACGAAGTTGCCGCGCGCAGTGGCAAGTCGATACCCGGTGCGGACGCATTCCGTTTGTACGACACCTACGGTTTTCCGATTGATCTCACCGCCGATATCGCGCGCGAGCGCGGCCTGACGGTCGATTTGGCCGGATTCGAGAAATCGATGAAGGCTCAGCGCGACCGCGCGCGCGCGGCCAGCCAGTTCGATACCAAAGTCTCGCTATCCGCCGATCTGGTGCAGCGCCTGGCGCCAACGCAGTTTCTCGGCTACAGCACGCTGGATGCTGACACCCTGAAAGTCCTGGGCATCGTGCATGCGGGCAAAGAGGTCGGAGAAGTACGCGATGGCGATGAGGCGATGCTGATCCTGGATGCCACTCCGTTCTACGCCGAATCCGGTGGTCAGGTTGGCGACACCGGCGAATTGAGCAATGGCGATGGCCAGTTCGCCGTCAGCGATACGCTCAAGCTCGCTGGCGCATTCCACGGCCATGTCGGTCTGTGGCATGGCAAGACATTGCGCGTCGGTGCGGCCCTGCACGGATCAGTCGATGCATCGCGGCGTCAGGCCACGGTGCTCAATCATTCGGCTACGCATCTGTTGCACGCCGCCTTGCGCGAAGTGTTGGGCGAACATGTCGTGCAGAAAGGATCGCTGGTCGCGCCGGATCGCCTGCGTTTCGATTTTTCCCACTTCAAACCCGTGTCGGCGGATGAACTGCACACGATCGAGGATATCGTCAATGCGCAGGTGCGGCGCAATGTCGAGGCCGAAGTGCACAACATGGCCTACAAGGACGCAATCGACTTCGGCGCGATGGCACTGTTCGGCGAAAAATACGGCGATCAGGTACGCGTGTTGCGCATGGGCGATTTCTCCACCGAGCTGTGTGGCGGCACGCACGTGGCGCGCACCGGCGATATTGGCTTGTTCAAGATCGTGGGCGAATCCGGCGTCGCCGCTGGCATCCGCCGCATCGAGGCACTGACTGGCGCCGGCGCGCTTGCCTTCGTTGCCGACGAGGAAAAGCGCCTGGAAGAAATTGCGCATCTGCTTGCGGCCGGCGGCGGCGATGCGGTCGAGAAGTTGTGGCAGATGTTCGAGCGCCAGAAAAAACTCGAGCGCGAACTGGAATCGATCAAATCCAGGGCGGCCAGCGCGGCAGCCGGCGATCTGGCGTCACGGGCGCAGGATATTCACGGCATCAAGGTGATCGCCGCGCGTCTGGATGGCGCGGATGCGAAAACGCTGCGCGACAGCGTCGACCGTTTCAAGCAGCAACTCGGGGATTGTGTGGTCCTGCTGGCCGGTAGCGGAGACGGCAAGATTGCGCTCGTCGCCGGCGTGCACGGCAAGGCGTTGGGCAAGATCAAGGCCGGTGAACTTGTTGCGCATGTGGCCGGTCAAATCGGCGGCAAAGGCGGTGGCCGCGCTGACATGGCACAGGGCGGCGGCGAGGACTCACCGCAGCTCGGTGCGGCGTTGGATTCAGTGCCGGAATGGGTCGGCGCACGTCTTGCATAAGAGTCTGTTAGGATGCGCCCTCGATCCTTATTGCGACCGTGACTGTAGGCACTGGCCGCTGCGCAAATGCCGGGCTAGCCTCGGCCACCTGCAACAGGTTCGATGGAGAAGGGAAATGCGTCAGGAAGGACAGGAACCGCAAGGAGAATCGTCATGCTGATTTTGACGCGCCGGGTGGGCGAGACATTGATGATCGGAGACGCCGTCAGCGTGACGGTGCTCTGCGTCAAGGGCAATCAGGTGCGCATCGGCATCAATGCCCCCAAGGATGTGGCGGTGCATCGCGAGGAAATCTACCAGCGCATCAAGCGCGAACACGACGCCGCCGGTGGCGAAACTCCCCCCACCGCGGAAACTTGAGCTTTACCACGGGCAGTCGAGCCGTTATCCTTCGCGCCCTTGACGCGCAGGTGCCCGAGAGATCGCGCACGAGCGCCTGCGCGATGCCTTGAATGGCATCGCGCGCGTAGTGCGCGGGTGAGCCAGGATGGCGAACGGAATGCGCTTCAGGGACGAAACGTAGCGACAAATTGCGGATCGGAGAGGTGCCCGAGAGGCCGAAGGGGCTCCCCTGCTAAGGGAGTATAGGGTCAAAAGCTCTATCGAGGGTTCGAATCCCTCCCTCTCCGCCATAATTGATGATTTTCTCTATTAAATTCAACTAATTATCAATATAGATAATTCGCTAACTATCAAAACAACTAACAATATGCCGGCTGAGCAGATTTACGTGCCCCGTAACTGGTTCTGGACTGCCCGCGTGACAACTCGCCTGTTCTTGGCGCTGGCCGGCTCCCAGACGCGCAAATGGCGAGAAATGCGTTACGAGCTGCGCCTCGCCCTTGCGGCGGTGTGTGCGGGCTATTGGTTCTTGTTGAAGCACATGCTTGACCAACTTCCGACCGGCTGGTTTGAGGCGCTATCACAGTATCTGTTCGAGCCTCGGGACATTTACTTGAGCTTCGTGATTTCCTCGGTAGCCGTCTTATGGGGGATCGTTACCGTGGTGCTAGGCAAAGTCGTTCTGACACTGTGATATAGGGTCTGGCGCGACGCCCACATGCAACCGCGTCACGCATCCCGAGTGGGCGCCAGACACGGCTCTCGCCGCCGCCCTGCTGCGCTGCGCTCTTGAATTTCAGCCGCATTGTGAGCGGACGCGTCGCCGATGAGAATTCCGTTCACGGAACCGGCGTTCGGCGTGCTTTGACGACCGTTCTCGGAACGGCTCCAAAGTCGCAAGAGGCCAGGGGGCGCAAACCGCTTAAGCGTCGTCGTCGCGAGTCTCGAAGGACATCCCGTTGCCGTGTATTGGCGCGCTGCCACGGGCAACTCAAGCTACAGGGTTTGCCATGTGCAAGGACCGCTCTCGGCGCGCATTGGTCGCCCGTGGGGCTGCGGCTTCGACACGGCTGAGAAAGCACCCATGGCGGCTTTCAGATCAATCCTCACGGCGCTTCGGAATGGCTTCCCGCCGCCAAGCGAGAAGTCATCGCGAACCGCATTCGGCGGCAATGGGGGAAAACCGCGTGGTTATGCGGTTTCGGCGGCTGTGTACCTCCGAATTCCGCATCACAGCTTGCTCAGCGCGGACGTGTGTAGTCGCTCGAAATCGTGTGTACACGAAAACTGCTTTGCGGCTCAGTGAGTTACGGCGATCAACTACACACACTTTTATCTTGCTGCCTGTCAACCCGCTTCCAATC
>JBOHYL010000072.1:0-16663 GCA_050737915.1 Rudaea sp. | reverse complement strand
ATCTACAATCTTGTGGCCGGCATCGTCGGCGGCATCGAAATCGAGGTCGATTCGCCTAGCCCTTGAACGCACCGTAGCTGCGCAGGCGCTTATAGCGCCTATCGACCAGGCCGGCGCTGTCGCTGCGTTCGAGTTCGTCGAGCTGATTGCGCAACACGGCCTTCAGGCGAATCGCCATCGCGTGCGGATCGCGGTGTGCGCCGCCGAGCGGTTCGCGCACGATCTTGTCGATCAAGCCAAGTTCGAGCAGGCGCGGGGCGGTCAGGCCCAGCGCTTCGGCGGCGTCGCGGGCGCGCTCGGGGCTCTTCCACAGGATCGAGGCGCAGCCTTCGGGCGAGATCACCGAGTACGTCGAATACTGCAACATGATAGTGCGGTCGCCGACGCCGATCGCGAGCGCGCCGCCGGAGCCGCCTTCGCCGATCACCGTGCACACGATCGGTACCCTCAGTTGTGCCATTTCCAGCAGGTTGCGCGCGATCGCCTCGGACTGGCCGCGTTCTTCGGCGCCGACGCCAGGATACGCACCCGGTGTGTCGATGAAGGTGAATATCGGCAGCCGAAAACGCTCGGCCATCTGCATCAGGCGCAGCGCCTTGCGATAGCCCTCCGGCCGCGGCATGCCGAAATTACGGCGGATCTTGGATTTGGTGTCGCGGCCTTTCTGGTGGCCGATTACCATGATGGCGCGACCATCCATGCGCGCGGGGCCGCCGACGATGGCGGCGTCGTCGGCGTAGGCGCGATCGCCGGCCAGTTCGTGGAATTCCTCGCACATGGCCTGCACGTAGTCGAGCGTGTACGGCCGGGCCGGATGCCGCGCTACCTGCGCGGTTTGCCAAGGCGTGAGGTCCTTGAAGATTTCCGCGGTCTTGCGCTTGAGCTTGTCGCGCAGCTTGCGAACTTCATCGTCGATGTTGAAGGCCTGGCCATGACTGGCATGGCGCAACTCCTGGATCTTGCCTTCCAGTTCGGCGATCGGTTGTTCGAAGTCGAGGAAGTTCGGATTCATTGAGCGAGCAGGTCGCGTTCGGCGGCACAAGCGCTCGATTATAGCCAGTCCGGACTGGATTGGGCGCGGAACTCAATTGCCGCCGGACGCCGGACGGTTGAGCAGCAGTTCGGTCGCGCGCACGCCCGGCAGCGCATCCAGCGCGCGTTTCAGATCGGCGGTTGCGCGCACGCGCCATTCCGGGCCGAGTTCGATTTCGGCGTTGCCGGTAGCGTTGGTGTAGGTGAGGCGCAGCGCGGTCTGGCCGCCGGTGTAGCCGGCGAGTGCGTTGCGCAACGCGGCGGGGAACTCCGCGCCGATGCCGTTGAGACGGATGCGCAACAGGCGCGCATGGCGTTCGCAGGCCTCGTTAAGCGTAAGCACGCGACGCGCACGTACGCGCAATGCACCAGCAAAATCGTCCCACGCCAGGCCGCCTTCGACGACCAGGATCGCGTCGCGCGTGAGCAGCGGCGCGTACTCGACGAAAGCTTCGCGGAAGAAGCTGACCTCGATGCGCCCGGACCAATCCTCGATCTGCGCGAATGCCTGATCGGCGCCGCGCTTGCGCAAATCCACGAGCTGACCGGCAACCAGCCAGGCGGTTTCCTGCGGACGCCGGAAACGGTTGCCATCGTCGGCGTTGCGCGGCTTCGGCGGCTGGTAGCGCTCGCCGATGTCGCCAATCGGGCAGGTCGCCAGTTGCATCAGAGTGTCGCGCCACAACGCGGTGGGATGTCCGGAAAGATAATGCCCCAGCGTTTCGCGCTCGCCGGCCAGGCGCTGTTCGGGAGGCCAGTCGGCCACATGGATCGGGGGCAGGCTGGGCGCGGGTGCGGCACTGGTGGTGCCGAACATGTCGTTTTGTCCGGCTTGCGCGTCGCGCGCGGCCTGTTCGGCGGCACGCAGGCATTCGGGCAGTTGCGCCATCAGGCTCGCGCGGTTGGCACCGAGCGCGTCGAGCGCACCACACAGGATCAACGCTTCGAGTGCGCGCTTGTTCACTTTCTGGCTGTCGACACGCCGGCAAAAATCTGCCAGATCGGCAAACGCGCCGGTGCGTGCGCGCGCCTGCACGAGGTTTTCCACCGCATTGCGCCCGACGCCCTTGACCGCACCCAGACCGTAGCGGATGGTCTTTGCATCGGCGGCTGCGAAAAGATAATCCGAGGCGTTGACGTCCGGGGGCTGCACCGTGAGTCCGAGCGCACGCGACTCAGCGAGAAAGATCACCACTTTGTCGGTGTTGTCCATGTCCGAAGACAACACGGCTGCCATGAACTGTGCGGGATAATGCACCTTCAGCCACGCCGTCTGGTACGACACCAGTGCGTAGGCGGCGGCGTGTGATTTGTTGAAGCCGTAGCCGGCAAAGCGTTCCATCAGGTCGAAGATGGCATCGGCCTTGCGCTCGTCCACGCCGTTCTGCTCCGCACCTTCGCGGAACACGGCGCGTTGACGGGCCATTTCGGCGGCGTTCTTCTTGCCCATCGCACGGCGCAGCAGGTCGGCGCCGCCGAGCGTGTAGCCGCCGACGATCTGCGCCATCTGCATGACCTGTTCCTGATAGACCATGATGCCGTAGGTCTCGCGCAACACCGGTTCCACGCGCGGATCGGGATAGTCGATCGGCTCTTTGCCGTGCTTGCGCGCGCAGTAACTGGGAATCTGCTGCATCGGACCGGGGCGGAACAGCGAGGTCAGCGCCATCAGGTCCTCGAAGCGGTCGGGACGCGCGTCCTTGAGCAGGTTCTGCATGCCCCGCGATTCGAACTGGAAGATCGCCACCGACTGCGCGTTCTGGAACAACGCGAACACTGCCGGATCGTCGAGCGCAATCCGCGCGATATCCAGCTCCGCTTCGCCGGCCGCCGCGCGTTGTGCATTGATCGCCTTCAACGCCCAGTCGATCACGGTGAGATTGCGCAGGCCGAGAAAATCGAATTTGACCAAACCGGTGGCTTCGACGTCGTCCTTGTCGAACTGGGTGACGACACCGTCGCTGCCACCTTCACTGTAGAGCGGTGCAAAATCGGTCAGCGCCGATGGCGCGATGACTACGCCGCCGGCGTGCTTGCCGGCATTGCGCACCAGATCCTCAAGCTTGACGGCGAGATCGACCAGATCGCGCACCTCGTCTTCGGTTTCGTAGCGCGCCTTGAACTCGGGCACGATGCGGCTACTGTCCTGGCGTGCGACCTTGCTGCGGCCAAGCGCGTCGTCCAACGACAACGGGTCGGTGGGACGCAGCGGAATGAGCTTGGCGATCGCGTCGACCTGGCCATAGCCCATGCCGAGCACACGGCCGGCATCGCGCAGTGCGGCCTTCGCTGCCATCGTGCCGTAGGTGATGATCTGGCTGACCTTGTCGCGGCCATACTTGTGCGCGACGTAGTCGATCACTTCGTCGCGGCGGTCGGCGCAAAAGTCGACGTCGAAATCGGGCATCGACACGCGTTCGGGATTGAGAAAGCGCTCGAACAGCAAACCGTAGCGCAATGGATCGATATCGGTGATACCCAGACTCCATGCCACCAGCGAGCCAGCGCCGGAGCCGCGTCCCGGCCCGACCGGGATGCCATGATCCTTGGCCCAGTTGATGAAGTCGGCGACGATCAGGAAATAGCCAGGAAAACCCATCTTGACGATGACGTCGACCTCGGCCTCCAGGCGCGCAGCGTAATCCTCGCGCACAAATCCCGGCGCCAGCGGATGCGTGATCAGATGCTGCGCCAGACCCTCGCGGGCGTGCTTGCGGATGAACGATTCCACCGTCTCTGTGGCCGGCACCGGAAATTCGGGCAGATAGTACGTGCCGAAACTCAATTCCAGATTGCAGCGACGCGCGATCTCGACGCTGTTTTCCAGTGCCTCGGGCAGATCGGCGAATAGCGTCGCCATTTCCTGGGTGGATTTGAGATATTGCTCTGGCGTGTAATCGCGCGGCCGTTTGGTATCCGCGAGCAAGCGTCCTTGATGGATGCAAACGCGCGCTTCGTGGGCGTCAAAATCTTCGCGCACGGCAAAGCGCACGTCGTTTGTCGCCACCACCGGGCAGTCGGTCGCGGCTGCGAGTTCGAGCGCGGCCGGCAGGTAATGCGCTTCGTCGGCGTGACCGCAGCGCGTCAGTTCCAGATACAGGCGATCCTCGAAGTGACGCAGCCAGTCCTGCAGACAGGCCCGTGCGGTGTCGGGCTTGTCGGCCATCAACTGACGACCGATGTCGCTTTCACGCCCGGCCAGCGCGATCAAGCCCGCGCCGCGGCCGTCGAACCAGGTCGGATCAACGAGGGCGTATTCGCCGTGGCGGCCTTGCGTGTAACTGCGCGAGATCAATTGCGACAAGTGCAGATAGCCGGTGCGGTTCTGGCACAGCACAGTCAGTCGCGAAGGCCGCGCCGGTTCGACCGGGTTGGCAATCCACAGATCCGCGCCGGCAATTGGCTTGATACCGTTGGCCTCGGCGGCACGATAGAACTTGACCAGGGCGAACAGGTTGCTTTCGTCGGTCAGCGCCAGCGCGGGCAGGGCCGATTCGACCGCGCGACTGATCAGGTTCGGCCGCGGCGCCCTGGCCGGATCACCATATTCGGGCTTGTCCGGCAGACGGATGGTCGAATCGACCAGCGAGTACTCGCTGTGAACATGGAGGTGGACGTAGGCGGGATTCATGGCAGACAAATTCTGTTCCCGCAGCGTAGCTGCCGGCTACTCGCGCATCAAGTTAATCGGTGGTTTCTCAACTCAGTGCGTGCGTGCGTCCGCCATCGACCGCGATGCTCACGCCGTTGACGTAGGCTGCCGCCGACGTGCACAGGAACGCGATTACGGCGGCGATTTCCGCCGCCTCGGCGAAACGTCCGGCCGGAACAGCGACGAGCATCTCGCGCGCGATGTCCGCGTCGGATTTTCCGGCGGATTTCGCCTTGGCTGCGATCAAGCTGGTCAGCCGCTGCGTGTTCGTGAATCCCGGCAGCACGTTGTTGACGGTGATGCCGAGCCCTGCGAGTTCGCGCGAACAGGTCTTGGCCCAGCCGGCGACCGCGGCGCGCACGGTGTTGGAGACGCCGAGATTGTCGATCGGTTCCTTCACCGACGTCGAGATCACGTTGACCACCCGGCCATAACCTGCCTCGCGCATGCCCGGCAATACCGCTTGCAGCAGAGTCTGGTTCGCTGCAAGGTGCTGGCGGAATGCAGCAAGATATTCCTCGACGGGCGCGCTGTGCGCCGGTCCGCCCTGTGGCCCGCCGGTGTTGTTGACGAGAATCTGCACGGGGGCCGCGCGTACCGCGGCTTCGACACTCGCCTGCAGTGCGGCGTGGTCGGACATATCGACGACGATGCATGTGTGTGTTTGTGCGCGATCTCGCGACAACTGCGCGAGTACCGCCTGCAGAGCTTCACGCGAGCGCGCCAGAACAGTGACGTCGGCGCCCAGTTGCGCCAGCTCAAGTGCCGTCGCGCGGCCGATGCCTTTCGAGGCGCCGCACACCAGGGCGTGTTTTCCTGCAAGGTCAAGTTTCATCAAGCGTGCCCTCGTGCGAGTTTCTCGGTCATCAGCGGCAGCAATTCCTCGTCCGATTCGGATTCCGGCGGCGCGAGCCACTCCAGCTCAAATCCCAATTGAGTGGCATCGTCTTCGTCGAGTCCGTCGAAGGCGCGAAAATCCGCATCGAGCAATGCCGAGCGTGCGCTGTCTTCGTCGTCGTAGCGCAACGTTTCACCGCGGGCGTCGAACACTTCGGCGGCGCCGGAATCGAGCACGCGCAGGCGCGCCCAGACCAGGGAATCGCCGAGGCCGGCGAGCCACCATTGTTCGTCGTGCGTTATCATCGATTAGAACTCCGCGCTGCCCGGTACGCGCGGATACGGAATCGCGTCGCGGATGTTGGCAAGCCCGCACACGTATACGACCAGGCGCTCGAAACCGAGGCCGAAACCCGCGTGTGGCACGCTTCCGTAGCGGCGGAAATCCCGGTACCACTGGTAATGCGCTGGATCGAGATTGAATTGCGCCATGCGCGCGTCGAGAACTGAGAGGCGCTCTTCGCGCTGCGAACCGCCAATGATCTCGCCGATGCCGGCCGCAAGCACGTCCATCGCCGCAACCGTCTTGCCATCGTCGTTCAGGCGCATGTAGAACGCCTTGATCGCCTCCGGGTAATTCATCACCACGACCGGGCGGCCCACGTGTTGCTCGGTCAGATAGCGCTCGTGTTCGGTTTGCAGGTCATGACCCCATTCGATCGGGTATTCGAATTTCTGCCCGGACTTGCCGAGAATTGCGACTGCCTCGGTGTAATCGATGCGCTCGAACGGCGCATTGACAAAGGCTTCCAGGCGCGAGATCGCGTTCTTCTCCTGACGCTCGGCGAAGAACTTCATGTCGTCCATGCGCTCGTCGAGTACGGCCTTGAAAATGTATTTCAGGAAATCCTCGGCCAGGGTGGCATCGTCGTTCAAATCCGCGAAGGCGATTTCTGGCTCGATCATCCAGAATTCGGCCAGATGACGCGCCGTGTTCGAGTTTTCGGCGCGGAAGGTCGGGCCGAACGTATACACCTTGCTTAATGCGAGACAGTAACCTTCGACATTGAGTTGGCCGGAGACGGTCAGGTAGGTTTGCTTGCCGAAAAAGTCCTTGTGCCACTCGATGGCACCTTTGTCGTCGCGTGGAAGGTTGACCATATCCAGCGTGGAGACGCGGAACATCTGGCCGGCACCTTCGGCGTCGGATGCCGTGATGATCGGCGTATTGATCCAGAAAAAACCGCGCTCGTGGAAATAGCGGTGGATGGCCTTGGCGATGCAGTCGCGCACGCGCGCCACCGCGCCGAACGTGTTCGTGCGCGCGCGCAGGTGCGCGACCTCGCGCAAGTATTCCATCGTGTGCGCCTTGGGTTGGATCGGATAGGTTTCCGGGTCCTCAACCCAGCCGACGACCTCGACTTTCGACGCCTGAATCTCGAAACTCTGTCCCTTGCCCTGTGACGGCACCAAGGTACCAGTTGCGATCACGGCACAGCCGGCCGTGAGCCTGGCGATTTCACCGACGTAATTGGACAACGCCGCCGGCGCCACGACCTGGATCGGATCGAAGCACGAACCGTCGCTGACATTGACGAAAGACAGACCCGCTTTCGAGTCGCGGCGAGTCCGCACCCAGCCGCGCACGCTGACCTGACTGTTCGCCGCGACCGAACCCGACAATGCTTGTTTGACGCTGACAACCGACATGTCTTGAAACTCCAGTATTGCCGCCAAATCCAAGAGAATCGTCATTCCGGCCAGGGATTGGCCGGAATCCAGGAGGCAGGATGCCACCAATAAAGAGCTGGATTCCGGCTTTTGCCGGAATGACGAGCGAAAGATTCAGCGAATGATAACGGAACCTGAGTTCGGCTTTGCGTACAATGAGCGATATGAACATTCAATTTACTGCCGCCGCGCGGGCGCGCATGCAGCATTATCTCGCCGATCATCCGGTCGCCGCCGGCGTGCGTTTCGGTGTGCGCAAGACCGGCTGCTCAGGCTACGCCTACGTGGTCGAGATCGCCCAGGGCGTCGATGAGGGCGATTGCGTGATCGAACAGGACGGCATCAAGCTCGTCGTGGACAAGAAAAGTCTGCCGTTACTCGATGGTACCCAGATCGACTTTGCGCGTGAGGGCCTGAACGCAGCGTTCGTGTTCCGCAATCCCAACGTCACCGGCGAATGCGGTTGCGGCGAGAGTTTTACCGTCGCGCCCGACGTTTGATCCTGTGCTTGAGTGCCGACGCCGGTGCCGGTACACTGCGCGCCCTGCGCCGGGGTAGCTCAGCTGGTAGAGCAACGCATTCGTAATGCGTGGGTCGGGGGTTCGATTCCCTTCTCCGGCACCAATTCACCCCCGTTGCCTCCGCGCGCGGGCGCGAACAAGTGGACGATTAGCTCAGCGGTAGAGCACTGCTTTCACACGGCAGGGGTCAGTGGTTCGATCCCACTATCGTCCACCATTTGCACTTCCCACAACTTCCCGTGATACACTGCAAACCGCGCCAAGACGCGGTTTTTTCTTGTCCGCGTTTCCCGCAAGGTACTTCCGCCTTCCCGCAGTTACCGCCAAGTTTAGCGGTAACTATGGCGGTAAGCCAATAGGCGAAAAATGAGTTACCGCCAAAACGCGAGGGACACGTCATGCTGACACCTTCCGCTGTAACGAACGCCAAGCCGCAGGCCATGCCGTACAAGCTGCACGACGAACGCGGCATGTATCTGCTGGCAAAGCCCGATGGCGCGCGCTGGTGGCGTTTCGACTACCGCCGCCCTGGCACGGGCAAGCGCAACACGCTTTCGCTGGGCACCTTTCCCGACGTTTCGCTGAAACAGGCCCGCGAGCGCCGCGCCGCGGCCCGCAAACTGCTGGCCGATGGAATCGACCCCGGCGAGCGGCGCAAGGCCGAAGCCATCGCGGGCGCGGACACGTTCGAGGCCGTGGCGCGCGAATGGATCGCCAAGCATTCGGCTCGCTGGGCGGCCAGTCACACCGACAAGATCATGCGCCGCCTGGAACGCGACGTGTTCCCGTGGATCGGCCCGAAACCGATTGCCAAGCTCACCGCGCCGGACGTGCTGACCGTGCTGCGCCGGATCGAGGCTCGCGGTTCCTTGGAAACCGCCCACCGGGCCTTGCAAAACTGCGGGCAGGCTTTCCGCTATGGCGTGGCGACCGGGCGCGTGGCGGCGGACGTGACACGCGACCTGCGCGGCTCGCTGACCCCGTGGAAAAAAGGGCACTACGCCAGCATTACCGACCCGGCGAAGGTGGGCGACCTGTTGCGCGCAATCGACGGGCTGACCGGCTCGCATATCGTAGCTGCCGCGTTGCGGCTCGGCGCGCTGGTATTTACCCGCCCCGGCGAACTGCGCAAGGCCGAATGGGCGGAAATTGACCTTGACGCGGCCGAGTGGAACATCCCGGCGCACAAGATGAAAACTCGGCAGCCGCACCTTGTCCCGTTATCCTTGCAAGCCGTCGCGATCCTGCGCGAGCTTTGGCCACTGACCGGATCGGGCCGCTACGTGTTCCCCGGCGCGCGCAGCGCCAGAATTTCCCTGAGCGACATGGCGATGAATGCCGCTCTGCGGCGCATGGGATTCGATAAAGACACCATGACAACACACGGCTTTCGCGCGATGGCACGCACCATTCTGGACGAACACTTGGGATTCCGCCCCGACTTCATCGAACACCAACTGGCGCACGCGGTACGCGATCCAAACGGGCGTGCCTACAACCGCACCGCGCACCTGGCCGAACGCCGCAAGATGATGCAGGCATGGGCGGACTATCTGGACAGCCTGCGCACGGCGCAGGGCAAGGTTGTGCCGATCAAGCGCAAGGCAACTCTACCGGCATAACAAGAGTGCTATAATGTCCGCATGGCAATTCAGCTACTACAACGCCAAGATTGCGGCAGCGATCGAAGCATGGCCGGACGGCATTCTGGCCAGCTTCAACCGCATCGCAAGGATCATGCTGGAACATGGGCCGGACTTGGGGCTTCCGCATACCCGCGCCATGGGCGGCGGTTTGTTTGAAGTGCGCGCCAAGGGACGCGAAGGCATCGGGCGCGTTTTCTACTGCACCGTGGTCGGGCAACGTATTCTGATTTTGCACGCATTCATCAAGAAAACCGAACAAACCCCAAAGCGCGAGCTTGACACTGCACGCGCACGATTGAAGGAAGTAAAAACATGACTCGCGAACATTACAAACCCGTTCCCTTCGACGTGGAAGCGTCGCATAAACGATGGATGAAGCGACCCGGCTACGCAGCGGCATATGAGGCATTGGCCGATGAGTTTGCAGCATTGTCCGAACTGCTGCACGCACGCAAAGCGGCGGGCATGACACAGGCCGACGTGGCCGAACACATGGGCGTGGCACAGGCCAGCGTGGCGCGATTGGAAGCAAGCGCGGGTAATCGCAAGCATGCGCCATCCGTTGGCACCTTGCGTCGCTACGCCGATGCCGTTGGCTGCGATCTGCGTATCACGCTGACGGCCAAGCCGGCGCAACCGCGAAAGGCGAGCAAGATTGTGACGCCGAAGCCTGCGATGCAACGCATCCGCAGGCGCGCATAATCGGGCCGCCTCGGCTAGGCCGATCACCGAACGCGCATACAACCGCACCGCGCACCTGGCTGAACGCCGCAAGATGATGCAGGCATGGGCGGATTATCTGGACAGCCTGCGCACGGCACCGGGCAAGGTGGTGCCAATCCGGCGCGTGGGACAAGCATGACTGCGGCCAAACTGGCGCTTTGAGCGGATGCCCTTGTACACCGTAACCGAAAGGGTTACACTCGGATCGTGATTCTGACCTTTCGCCACAAGGGGCTTGAGCGATTCTTTCGCACGAGCAACACCAGCGGCATACAGGCCAAGCATGCCAAGCGGCTGCACCTGATCCTGGCGCAATTGGATCAAGCCGCCACCGTCGCGGATATGAATTTTCCCGGAGCGGGGTTGCATCCCTTGAAAGGCAATCGCAAGGGAACTTGGGCCGTCACCGTTCAAGCGAACTGGCGGATCACGTTTCGATTCGACAATGGTAATGCCGAGGTAGTGGATTATGAAGACTATCATTAGAACGCCGGGCATCCGGCAACACAATCCGCCGCATCCGGGCGAAGTGCTGGCCGGATTGTGGATGCAACCGCTGGGCTTGACGGTTACCGCCGTGGCCGAGGCACTGGGCGTATCGCGCAAGACGGTTTCCAAAATCGTCAATGGCAATGGTGCTATCACGCCGGAAATGGCACTGCGGCTTGAATTGGCATTCGGCGCAAGCGCGCAATCGTGGCTCGGCCACCAGTCGGCGTTTGACTTGTGGCAGGTAGAACAGGCACGCGCGAAGCTGGCAAAACAGGTGCATCGTGTGGAACTGCGCGAAGCCGCCTGACCAGAACCGTCACGGCTAGGCCGACGGGCCGAAACGCGCTGCCGCCACGATTTTTGCGGTATCCGTGCAAACCACGCGAATTACCCACAGGTTGACCACTGGATATCTGAGATTGCCGCGCGTAAGTTTTGCAACTCACAACTTGCGCGAGTTGCCGACAATGTCTTCATGCAATCCCCCAACGCCGCCCAGCGCTGCAATGCTTAGCCCAGGTGACCTTGTAACCGAACGCGAAGCCGCCGCGATCCTTGCGACTTCCGTGCAAACCCTACGCAACTGGCGTTGGCAACACAAAGGGCCGCGTGTACGAAAAATTGGATTGCGCCTTGTCCGCTATCACCGCGCCGACTTGGCCGCGTTCGTTGCCGGCGATGTCGGAAAGGATGCGGCGTGATGCGCACTCGCGAACGATTTAGGGCTAGGCGCGATACTGGCTGGTTCTTTCGCCTGCCCGTAGCCGTATTGGATAGCCCCGCCTACTGCGGACTTTCGTTCAAGTCGCGCGCACTGCTGAACGATTTGGGTGCGCAGTTTCGCGGCAACAACAACGGCGACTTGGCTGCGCCGTGGTCTTGGATGAAGCGGCGCGGCTGGAAGTCGAAAGACACGTTGCGGCGCGCGTTGCTCGAATTGTTGGCCGTAGGCTTGATAGAGCAAACGCGGCAGGGCGGGCTGCATTGCCCCACGCTCTACGCCTTCACTTGGCTTCCGATAGACGAGTGTGGCGGCAAGGTGGACGTAAAGCCGAATCCCGTACCGACGAACGCATGGCGGCAGTGGAAAAAACCGCTGGCGGAGGCTGCATGAAAAACACGAAGTCCACCCCGGCCATTGGGACACACTACCCCAACCATCGGGGCGGTGCGCCCCGATCATCGGGCTTAAATCGACGTTTTCGACCTGTTTTGTGCCCCGACCATCGGGACCCTTCTAAGAATCTACCATGCGGAGCGTGAATCTTGGACGTGATGGTGAAACAAGAACTGCTACCCACTGATGTGCTGCAAGCGTTGGCTGACGCCCAGCGCAAACCCGGATGGAACAGCCGCAGCGGCGACGTGAAACGTTTCAGGCTTGGCGCGTGCGACTTGATCGTTGTGCCCGCTCGACGCTGGGCGTACCGGCGCGAGGAAAAGCAGGCTGCGCAATGGCAACGCGAACAGGTGCGCGCATGAGCTACTGCGGCGGCTGGCGTCCGCACATCGAATCCGCCTTGTGCCTGGACCTGCGCACCCTGTTCAAGCGCAGCACGATATGGCCGTGCTGCAATGTGTCCGGCGGCTGGAAATGGATGCGCGACGACGAGAAAATCGCGAACGTGGGTTATCGCGCAACGCTAGGCCGCGATTCGGGCACCCTCACACTGGACTACGCCATTGGGCGCGAGGGCGAGCGCAAGGCCATTACCTGCACGATTGCGCTGGTGACGGAGCCCTGCCAGTACGGCGGGCGGCGCTGGTTCATGGTTTGCCCGTACACCCGAAGGCGCGCATTGAAGCTGTACAAGTGGGCAGGCATCGAATTGTTTTGTCATCCCAGCGCGATCAAACCGAAACCGACCTATGCCAGCCAGCGCGTGAGCGGATCGGATCGAGTCATGGGGCAACGCTGGGCACTGCGGCACAAGCTGGGCGATACCTTCAGCACGCTCATGGACGAACCGTGCAAACCGAAGTGGATGCGCTGGCGCACGTTTGAGCGCTACGCCGCGCGCGATGCCGAACTGGCGGACCGGGAAGGCTTCTACCTGGCACGTTTGCTGGGAAGATTGGGCGTGAAGGAAGCGGCGGTGCTGGCTGTGAACCTGCGTCGAATAATAACCCCTATTCCGGGGTGATCGGCGTCCAATCTTAACCCCGGTGGATGATGCCTCGCAGGGTGGCTGCGAGGAGACACGGGGTGATCTGCATGGAAACGATTGGCAAGATCCGGCGATATCGGTTCGTCGACAAGAAAGGCATCAAGCAGATTGCGCGTGAGCTGCACGTGGCGCGCAATACGGTCCGCCGGGTGATCCGCGATGAGGCGCCGTCGAGCGTGTACCTGCGGCGCAATCAACCGCGGCCCAAGCTGGGGCGCTACTTGCCGTTGCTGGAACGGCTGCTGGAGGAAGACGAATCGCGCAGCGCCGGCGAGCGGCGGTGCGGACAGCGTTTGTTCGAAGTATTGCGCCTAGCCGGCTACGCCGGTGCGGCTGACAGCGTCGCTCGGTATGTGCGCAGGTGGCGCGAAGCCAAGCGCAGCCAGCCCAAGGATGTGTTTGTCCCGCTGTCGTTTGCGCCGGGCGAGGCGTACCAGTTCGATTGGAGCCACGAGCAGGTCGAGATCGATGGTGTGGTGCAGACAATCAAGGCAGCGCACTTCCGGCTCGCCCACAGCCGCATGCCGTTCGTGGCGGCGTATCCGCGCGAGACCCAGGAGATGGTGTTCGATGCGCACGTGCGCGCGTTCGCGTTCTACGGTGGTGTCGCCAAACGCGGCATCTATGACAACCCCAAGACCGTGGTGGATGCGATCCTGGTCGGACGCGAGCGCACGTTCAATCGACGCTTCCTGCAATTGTGCTCGCATTATCTGGTCGAGCCGGTAGCGTGCACACCGGCGTCGGGTTGGGAGAAGGGCCGGGTCGAGCGCCAAGTCGGCGATTTGCGCGAGACCTTGTTTCGGCCGCGACCCAAGGTCAAGAGCTTGGTCGAACTCAACACGTGGCTGGCCGCGCGTTGCATCGAGATCGCGCACAGCCGCCAACATCCGGAGCAGGCGCGTACGGTGTGGGAAGTGTTCCAGGACGAACAGACCGCCTTGCTCGCACTGCCCAAGCCGTTCGACGGGTTTGTCGAGACGCAGGTGCGCGTGTCCTCGACTGCGTTGGTGCGCTTTGAACGCAATCGCTACAGCGTGGCATGCCGCGCGGTCGGCAGCATCGTGAGTTTGCGCGCGTATGCTGATCGCATCCTTATCCTGCATCGTGGCGAAGTGGTGGCCGTGCACATACGTTGCTTTGGGCGCGATCGCGCGATCTACGATCCGTGGCATTACGTGCCGGCGCTGGAGCGCAAACCCGGAGCGCTACGCAATGGCGCGCCATTCCAGGATTGGAACTTACCCGCGGCGATGACGCGCGTGCGATCGCGGCTGGCCAAGCAATCCGACGGCGACCATCAGTTCGTCGATATCCTAGCGGCGGTGCTCGAGGATGGCATCGATGCGGTCGAAGCCGCGTGCTCCTGCGCGCTGGAACAAGGCACGATCAGCAGTGATGCCGTGCTCAACGCATTGTTGCGGGCCAAAGACCCGCCGTCAGTGCCGAGCGTCACGATCCCGCAAGCCCTCGTGCTAGCTATCGAACCGCGCGCCGATTGTGCGCGCTATGACCAACTGCGGAGCACGCTGTGATGGATACGCCCGAGCTATTGGAGCGCATGACGAACCTGCACCTGACTGGCATGCGGGTGACGTTCGAGGAAACGCTCGCCGATGGCCTCAAACGCCGGCAGACCGTGCAGCAAATCCTCGGCCGTCTGCTCGATGCCGAGTTCGCCGAGCGCAAGCTCAAGTCGATCCGCTACCAGATCGGCATCGCCAAGCTGCCGTCCGCCAAGACCCTGGACGAGTTCGAGTTCGCCGGCACTGCCATCAACGAAGCACTGGTGCGCGAACTGCACGCCGGTCACTTCCTGGATGCCGCACGTAACCTGATCTTCGTCGGCGGCACCGGTACGGGCAAGACGCATCTGGCTACCGCCATCGCCGGGCATGTGATCCGCAACGGCAAGCGTGGGCGCTTCTTCACGGCCGTGGATCTGGTCAACCGGCTCGATCTGGAACAACGCAACGGCAAAGCCGGAGCGGCTTCACGTCAGCTCACCCAGGTCGACTTCGTCGTCATCGACGAACTTGGCTACCTGCCGTTCTCGCAAGCCGGCGGCGCGATGCTCTTCCACTTGCTCAGCCGGCTTTATGAAAAAACCTCGGTGATCGTCACCACCAATCTGTCGTTTGCCGAGTGGTCATCGATCTTCAACGACGCCAAGATGACCACCGCGCTGCTCGACCGCCTGACGCATCACTGCGACATCATCGAAACCGGTAACGATTCCTGGCGCTTCAAGCACCGCACCACGTCAAAGAAGGGGTTAAAATTGGAAGCCGAAAGAGGGTCAAGATTGGAAGCGGGTTGACATCCATGAGAATTTCCTGTTTGCCGATTGTGCTATGTGCGCTGAGTTGCTCGATGCCCCTGCACGCGTTCGATACCCAGACCCATGCCTATATCGCCTACCAGGCGTTCGTGAATTCCAACCTGGACAACGCCAATGCTGCGGCGCTGCTTCAACAACTTGGATTGGATCGATTCGATCCGGCGCAGCCGTTTTCGCCCTATTGGCTATTGCTACCCAACCTACAGGAATTTTACTACGACAACCTGCCGTCTGGCACGCCACCGCTTCAGTACGAGCGCCCCGCGACCGCCTACGAATGGGAGCAGATGCAACAATTGGCTGCTCCGGGATTTTTGGGGCCGAACAGCAATTCCATTGTGGGCGCCACTCCTTTCTCGCCGTTGCCGATTGCGAACTGGCTGATACGTGGCGCGATCCGTGAGGATGATCTGCCGGCGTCACAATACGACGTGAGAGACGGAGCGCCACCCGATCCCGATCCGTACGGCGATATTTTCAGGCCGCTGAATCACTTTTACGACCCAATCCACAACATTCCATTAACCTTCGCGGGAAGCCTGGGTGAAAAATCGGTCGATTGGGCGCTCGGTGACGTGGATACCTTTGCGTCGCCGCCCCAGATCGATACATCGCGGCGCAACCATTTCAGTTGGGAAGACGCGCGCCAAAACGAGTTTCTCGCACTCACGGCGGAACGCGATGCAAATATGGATAGCGTAAGAGAGGCGTCCGAGCGGGAAGCCGATTCGGAAGAACGGTTGTTCCGTTGGGCAACGACGTTCCGGTCGCTCGGCGACGTGGTACATCTGCTGCAAGATGCCGCACAGCCACAACATACGCGCAACGACCGTCACGACAGGCATTTCAATTCGGGCGAACGACAAGGCTTCGAGCCGTTTACAAATTACCGCCTGATCGGCAAGGCTGCTTTTGCGGTACAAGACCCTACCGGTGGTCAGGTTTACGTTCGAGGTTTGGTAAAAGACGACGGCAAGATGTTCGCTCAGTTCTTTACACCCTTGCCAGATATCAATGGCTATCCGGTGCCGATGTTCGCCACGCCGCTTCGCTTTTTCTCCACGCGTAATCCAAGTGATGGCCCGAGTGTATTACCCGACAATCGGTATGGCATCGCGGATTACAGCAATCGCGGCTTCTTCACGACCGGCACTACGCCGGACGCAAACACTAATTTGGCGGGTGTGTATGCTTTTCAGAGACCCGATCCGACGCTCACCGGCTTCACGACACAAAACACCAATTGTGCCTTCCTGCCGAGCTTGCGAGGGCAAGCAGTTACCTGTGTAACTTATCTTCATTCCGTGCCGGACCCAGTACAGCCTAGCCGTGCCGATTCGACAACCCCGCAGCCGATGCTTTCAAACGGAATGTGGAAGGGATTCTTCGGTTCGACTAATAATTTGTATACTATTTCACCACAGACGTTCCAAGTCATCGGCAACCTAACAGTTCCGCGTGCCATTGCCTATAGCGCGGGCCTGATCAATTATTTCTTCCGCGGCAAGCTGGCTGTGACA
>JBOHYL010000071.1:0-6566 GCA_050737915.1 Rudaea sp. | reverse complement strand
CTTCCAGCCCCTGGGCTTGGTCGTTTGATATTTGCGACCGGGTTCTGCGCTAGACCAAGCCGCCATTCGCGAATGGCAGTCGTATAGATGTGACCCAAGAGCGCAAGATCGAGCCGCACTGTATTCGGCTTCTTGCCTTCTGAGAGGCGACGATCGCGGAAAGCAGCGACCAACTCGGTAGTGATCGCAGCGAGTGAGTATTTTCCGAATACGCGGCGCAGCCCTTCAGCTACCACACGTTCCACGCGCTGCGTAGTCGGCTTCTTGGTTGGCGTGACTTCTGCAAGATAGCGATCGAGTGCCGCGCCGAACAACATGCGTTCGGATTCGACGCGTTCAACATAGACACCACGCACCATCGCATCTTCGGCGCGGCGTGCCCAGTCCTCAGCGTCGCGCTTGGTGCGAAAAGTCTTGGCGGTTGTGGGCCAACCCTGCTTGCGAATGAGCGCTTTCCATCTGCCGGAAAGCGTGTGAACGATGGTCGCCACGCACGACTCCGTTGCCGCAATGTACCTAAAATGTACCTGCGAGCAACAGATTTTGTCCAGTGATCCCGTAAATTATTGTTTTTGTTGGTGGGCCGTGGTGGGATCGAACCACCGACCAATAGATTAAAAGTCTACTGCTCTACCTCTGAGCTAACGGCCCCGGGATATGTCGCGGAACCCGCGCAGGAATGTGCAATGCGGGCCGCGCAGTTTACCGGTAGCGTGTGGGATCGGCAACGCCCGCGTCCGCGAAACCTTGCGCACGCAGACGGCAGGCATCGCAATGTCCGCATGCAAATCCTTCTGCATCCGCCTGATAGCACGACACGGTTGTGGCGAAATCGACACCAAGGCGCATGCCTGCAGCGACGATCTGCGCCTTGCTCTGGAGGATCAGCGGCGCATGGATCCGCATGTTGGCTCCTTCCACGCCGGCCTTGGTGGCGAGGTTCGCGAGCTGCTCGAATGCGGCGATGAATTCCGGGCGGCAATCTGGATAGCCGGAATAATCGACCGCGTTGACCCCGCAAAAGACATCCTGCGCGACGAGCACCTCGGCCCAGCCCAGCGCGACAGCCAGCATGATCGTGTTGCGCGCCGGCACGTAGGTAACCGGAATGCCGCTGCCGCCTTGCTCGGGAACGGCGATGTCGGCGGTCAGTGCCGAACCGCCGATGCGGCGCAGATCCACATGCACGGTCTTGTGCTCGACGGCGCCGAGCCGGTCGGCGACATGCGCGGCCGCCTGCAGCTCCGAAGCGTGACGTTGTCCGTAATCGACGCTGAGCGCATGACAGATGAAGCCTTGCTCGCGTGCGATTGCCAGCGTCACCGCCGAATCCATGCCGCCGGAAACCAGCACGACCGCGTGTTTGCCCGCCATCATTTTCCGCGTGCCTCGCCCCACAGGATCTTGTGCAGTTGTACCTGCATGCGTACCGGCAAACGGTCGGCGAGGATCCACTCGGCTAAATCACGCGGGGCGAGTTTGCCCCAGACTGGAGAGAACAGGATATCGCAGCGCTGCATCAATGCGTGCTCGTGCAGCATCGCGCGGGCCCAATCGTAATCGGCGCGATCGGCAAGCACGAACTTGATCTGGTCGTGCGCAGTGAGCGCCGTGAGATTGCTCCACAAGTTGCGCGCGGACTCGCCCGAGCCCGGCGCTTTCAAGTCCATCACTCGACTCACGCGTGGATCCACATCGGATACATCCAGTGCGCCGGAGGTCTCCAGTGACACGGATAAACCCGCATCGCACAGGAGCTTGAGCAGGTCGAGGCAACGTTTTTGCGCAAGCGGCTCGCCGCCGGTGACGCAAACATGCTGCGTTCTATACTTTGCAACTTCTTCCACAATGTCATCGATTACCAGCCATTGCCCACCGGCAAATGCGTATTCCGTATCGCACCACACACAACGCAGCGGACAACCGGTCAGACGCACGAATACCGTGGGCCGGCCCGCGTCGCGCGCTTCGCCTTGCAGGGAATGGAATATCTCGGTGACGCGCAGACGTCCCGCCGGATCGGTGTCGGACATTCCGGGTCTAACGTTGCGCTTCGATCTTCAGCGCACGCAGGCGGCCTTGGGCGAGATTGGCTACCGTGGTGTTCGGATACTGCTGCAAGACCTGGTTCAATGTAGCCTGGGCCTGATCCCACTGCTTCATCTCGTACTGGCAATAACCGACCTTGAGCAGTGCATCGGGCGCTTTCTGGCTATTGGGAAATTGCACCAAAAGTTTGCGGAAAGTATCCAGCGACACCGGGTAATTCTGGGTGACGTAGTAGCTTTCGCCGAGCCAGTAGTAGGCGTTCGGCGTCAATTCGTCGTTGGGATGCTGGGCGATAAACCCCTGAAACAGGCGCGCGGATTCGGCGTAGCGTCCGTCCTTGAGCGCACCAAACGCGGTTTCGTAGGCGGATTGGACATCCTCTGGATTGGCCGACGCGGCACCGGCACCTGCTGCAGCCGGTGGCGGCACATTGCCAGCAGCAACCGCCGCGGGCACTGCGGCGGCAGCTCCAGCCGCCACGGGTGCAGGCGCGGGCGCGGTGGCAGCCGCCTGCGGATTATTCAGTTGTACTTCCTGCATCGTCGTGCCGTTGGCATTGGTCCCGGCGGCCGCGGCAGGCGCCGCGGGATTGCGTCCTTCCAGCCGGCCGATGCGCGAATCCAGATCGATGTACTGATCCTTGCTGCGGCTCTTCAATTCATCCACTTGATGGCGCAATTCCTCGATCTGGCCCTGCAGATTCTGCAACTGCGATTGCAGCGCGTTGATCTGGTTGACCAGGTCGATATTGGCTTGCGCATTGCCCTGCCCCTGCTGCTGTTCGAGCTTGGCCACACGCTCGGCCAGACTCAGTCGTTGCGCGTGCGCTGGAACCGCAAATGCGGCGGCGGCCACCAGGACCGCCGCCGGAATTGCACTGAACAACGGGCGCAATGCGCGCGACATCGCTTACTGCTTCGCGGTGTAGACGATTTCGACGCGGCGGTTCTTCTGCCAGCAGCTCTCGTTGTGCTCTTTGCACACCGGACGCTCTTCGCCATAGCTGACGACATTGAGCTGACTCGATGATGCGCCAGCGGCGCCCAGCGCACTGTCGACCGCGTTGCCGCGGCGCTCGCCGAGGCCAAGGTTGTATTCGCGCGTGCCGCGTTCGTCGGTATTGCCTTCCAGCGTTACGCGCGCGCCGGGGAACTGGCGCAGATAGTCGGCGTGGCATGCGATCTGGGCCTGGAATTCCGGCTTGATCTCGCTCTTGTCAAAGTCGAAGTAGACCACGCGCTGACGCAGACAGGAATCGGTATCCAGACTTTCAACCGAGTACTTGCCGGTGTTTTCGCTATGGGTGGTGGCTTGTTGCTCGGCCTGCGCTGCGGCCGGGGGCTTGGTGTTCTTGCCGGCGCAGGCCGCGAGAGCGACGCTGGCGACGACTGCCGTCAGGGTGATACGAATCGGGAGTTTCATTTTTTTGGCCTCAAAAGTTGACTGGAAAAAAACAACGCATCCGCCGGACAGGCGGAATTACTGTCCACGCTGACGGTAGGGCGACCACGCCGGTTCGCGCACGTCGCCATCCGCCAGTACCAGGCGCTGCCGTACCCTGCCGTTGGCCGAAACCGCGTACAACACATCGCGGGGGCCTTCGGTCGCGGTGTACAGCAGCATGCTTCCATTCGGGGCGTAACTCGGATGATCGTCCAGGTTGCCGACCGAAATCGGCTTCGAGTCGCCCGTGGCTTTATCTAGAACCGCAATACGATACACAGTTCCGTTGCCCTGCACCATAGCGATATGCTTGCCGTCATAGGCGATGGAGGCATTCGCGTTGTAGTTTCCCTGAAACGTGATCCGCGTTGCGGGGCCGCCGGATGCGGAGATCTGGTAAAGCTGAGGTTTTCCTGAACGATCGGACGTAAAAACCAGGCTCTGGCCGTCCGGCACCCATTTCGGCTCGGTATCGATCGCAAAATTGTGGGTCAACTGGATCAACTGGCGGTTGGCCAGGTTCATGACGTAGATTTCGGGGTTGCCGGTGTAGGACAAGGTCAGCGCCAAGCGCATACCGTCCGGCGAGAACGCGGGCGCGCCATTGATGCCCTTGCGGCTGGACAGCACCTCGCGCGCGCCGGTCGCGATTTCCTGCACGTATATGGACGAGTTGCCTCGCTCGAATGAGACGTAGGCGAGCTTGCGTCCGTCCGGCGACCACGCCGGCGAAAGCAGCGGCTCGCGTGAGCGCACCACGGTCTGCGGGTTGAAGCCATCCGAATCGGCAACCATCAGCGAATACTGGATGTTGTTGCCGACGCCCGTGCTGGTGACGTAGGCAATACGGGTCCAGAAGGCGCCACGCACGCCGATGATTTTCTCGTAGACCAGATCCGCGATCTGGTGGGCGACGTCGCGCAAGCCGGTGCGTTGGCTGGTGATGGCGAGTGCCAGCAGTTGCTGCTGTTTGGCAACATCGTACAACTCGAACTCGACGCGAATGTCGCCGCCGGGATTCTCGATCTGGCGCCCGACCAGAATGTAGGCCTGCTTGAGCATGTTCCAGGTTGGATACTTGATTTCGCTGCCACGCGTGGGGTATTCGACGATGTCGCTCTTGGGCAACGAACGAAATTGGCCGCAGCGGTTCAGGTCGCTGGCGATTACCCCAGCCACGTCGGTATCCGGCGGCAGGCCGGCACCTTCGAACGCGAACGGAATCACCGCGATGGGCGTGGCGGTGGCCGTGCCGTTCTTGATGTCGATGGTTGGCACATCCCCGCTCAAGACCTGACCGAACGCGGTGGCGGCGGTCAGCAGCAGGACGAGTGCGGCGAGGAATCTGGCGAAAATCCGTGGTTTCATGGCGGGCTTTATCCGTCGTAGGTGAAATTGAAGTCGATTTCGCGCTGGAACGCTTTCTCGTAACCCTTGTATGGCAGGGGTGCGGCGCGCTTGACCGCCTGCTCGATCGAGGCGCGTGTGAGCGGATCGGCATTGCACGGGTTGAGCAGTTGCACGCCAATCACGTCGCCACCGGGAATCTGCACGATGCGCAGCATGCAGCGCAAGCCCGGCTGGGCACTGTCCGGACGCAGCCAGTTGTTGGTCACGGCATTCTGGATCGCGGCAAAGTATTGTGCTTGCAGACTGTCATCGCTGCCATTGGTTCCGGTTTTGGCCTGATCCGCTTCCGGCACAGCTTGCGCCGGCGCTGGCTTGGGCTGCTTTTGCAGATCCTGCAATTGCGCGAGTTTTTCCTTTTCCAGTTTCAGTTTGCGGTCGGCCGCTTCACGCTCGTGCTTGATCTGCGCAAGTTGCTTGAGCCGTTCGCGTTCTTCCTGCTGCTGTTGCAACAGCACTTGCTCCTGGCGATGGCGCTCCTGTTCGGCGCGCTTGGCCTCATCGGCCTTTTGCTGCGCCATCTCGGCAATCTTCTCACGGTCGATGCGATCGGGCATCGGCTGTGTCGCCGGCACGGGCTTGGCTTGCGGCGGCGTGGGCGGTTCCGGCGCCTGCGCTGCCGGCTTGGGCGGCGACGGTGTGCGCCGCAAAACCGCATGCGGCTTCGGCGCAGCGCTAATGCCGACCAGTTCGGCCTCAATCACCGGCCCGGGCAGGCTGATCGGACGCGAGGTCTGCGTCCACAACAGACCCGCGAACAAGAGCGCGACCACCGCGATGTGCACCAGCGCCGCCAGAACCCATGCGCGCAATTTGTCGGCGAAGCTTTCCATCGTCGGATTCAGCGCCGTGGCGGCTGCACCGGCTGGCTCATCAGGCCCACCTTGGTCACGCCCGCCTGCTGCAATGCGGGCAGAATGTCGTAGATCTGCCCGTAGGTGGCGCGGTCGTCGCCCGCTATCAGCACCGGCACATGCGGATTCTGATGCACGAACGCGGTGACCTTGCGCACCAGTTCGTCGGATTCCAGACTTTCGCGCGGCGCGGTGCCAAGGGTCAGATACAACTTGCCGTCCTTGTCCACGCTGATGACGATCGGCTCCTTGTCGGCCTGCACGGCCCTGGCGGCGGACTGCGGCAGCTGAATGTCCACGCCCAGATTGAGCAGCGGCGCGGTAACCATGAAGATGATCAGCAGCACCAGCATCACGTCGATAAACGGCGTGACGTTGATTTCGTGGTTCTCGACGAGCTCGTCGTCGCCTTGATTCAAATGCAGGCCCATGGCCGATTACCCCACTTTCACCATATGCGGTTGCGAGCTGCGCTCGGTAGGCAGGTGATCGAGGTCACGGCTGACCAGCAACAGGACTTCTGCCGAAGCGTCCGACACCTGCGCCTTGTAGCCGGCGATCGAACGGGCGAAGACGTTGTAGATGACCACCGCAGGAATCGCGGCAACCAGGCCCAGTGCGGTTGCCAGCAGGGCTTCGGCGATGCCGGGCGCCACGACGGCGAGGTTGGTGGTCTGGGTTTTGGCGATGCCGATGAAGCTGTTCATGATGCCCCATACGGTGCCGAACAGGCCGACGAATGGTCCCGTCGCCCCAATGGTCGCGAGCACACCGGTTCCGCGGCTTAATTTGCGACCCAGCGCCGCTTCAAGG
>JBOHYL010000070.1:0-8116 GCA_050737915.1 Rudaea sp. | reverse complement strand
CGCCGCTCCAGCGACCTACCCGGGAACAACGCGGGCCGCGTTATCGTTCCCCTATTCGGTCTTGCTCCGGGTGGGGTTTGCCGTGCCGGTCTGTTGCCAGACTCGCGGTGCGCTCTTACCGCACCATTTCACCCTTGCCTGATCTCCACCACCACGCGCTTCGACGCCGAAGGCGAGAAGCGGTGCGCCTTGCGGCGCGAAGTGGTGGGGCCATCGGCGGTATCTTTCTGTTGCACTTTCCGTCGGCTCGCGCCGCCCAGGCGTTACCTGGCACCCTGCCCTATGGAGCCCGGACTTTCCTCGAAGCGCTTGCGCGCCGCGCGACTGTCTGGCCGACTCCACCTACGATTCTACCCCTTCGTACAAGGTCTTGCGCGGCGCGCCGGTGATTTCCGCAGCCAGCTTGGCGGCACGACTGGGCGGCAACTCGCGCCGCAACAGCTCGAATATGCGCCGGCCCTCGGCCAGTCGCGTGTTATCTGCATCGGCGCTGGCGCCAGCAACCAGCAACACGAATTCGCCGCGTTGCTGATCGGCATCGGCGGCCACGCGCGCGGCCAGTTCCGCGAGCGTACCCGCGAGCACGGTCTCAAACAGTTTGGTCAGTTCGCGTGCGAGCACAGCACCACGATCCGCGCTGAATTCGTGCGCCATGTCGGCCAGCGTGTGCTCAACGCGATGGCTGGACTCGTAGAAGATCAAGGTGCGCGATTCGGCGCACAAGGTTTGCAACCGTGCGCGACGCGCAGCGGACTTGGGCGGCAGGAATCCCTCGAACACGAAACGATCCGATGGCAGCCCAGCCACCGATAACGCTGCGATTGCTGCGCACGCACCCGGGACCGGGCTCACCGCGACGCCCGCGGCGCGTGCCGCACGCACAAGACGGAATCCCGGATCGCTCACCAGCGGCGTGCCGGCGTCGCTGATCAACGCGATATCCGCGCCATCGAGTAATCGTCGCACGAGTTCATCGCCGGCCTCGCGTTCGTTGTACTCGTGCAATGCGAATGTGCGCGTGGCGATGCCGAAATGCTTGAGCAACGCGGCACTGTGGCGCGTGTCCTCGGCGGCAATCCAATCGACGCTGCGCAACACCGCTTGCGCGCGCGGCGAAAGATCGGCGAGGTTGCCGATCGGCGTCGCCACCACCCAGAGTTTTCCCACCGCAGACTGGCTCATCGCGATCTCCGCATTGTGACTGCAAGCTTAACTCGTCATGCCGCACCGCAGGCGCGATCCAGTATCATGCGCGACATCACGCCAGGAATGCGGCCATGATCATGCGGCGCCCGTTGCCTTTGTCGGTTTTGTGCATTGTTGCCTTGTGTACTTTTATCGGCGGCTGTGCGCAGTTGGGCGGCCCGCGCGAAGCGCCGGCCGCCGCAGCGGTGGATGCCGAACAAGCTTTTACCCAGGGGGATTTCGATCGCGCCGCGCAGGCATTCCTGGCCCTCGCCACGGCGCACGCGCGCGATGGCGCGTTTTATCGCCTGCGCGCGGCCGAAGCGTACATGCAGAACGGCGATATTGACGCAGTGGCGCATATCCTGCCGGATATCCGGCGCCATCGTCTGCAAGGCGATGAGCCGGTGCGCTACGACTTGCTCACCGCACAGGTGGACCTGTCGCAACAGCGCGCGGCGCTAGCACTGCAGGCCTTGCATTTCGACGATACGGACCTGCCCGTCGGGTTGCGCACGCGGACCCTGGAACTGCGCGCCCGCGCGTTGGATGCCAGCGGCGATGCACTCGCCAGTTCACGCACGCGCGCAGACCTGAACCGCTTTCTCGGTGGCAGCGACCGCGCGCAGAATGAAGCGCAGATCGTCGCCACCCTCAAACCGCTCGGCGCCGCTGAGCTGCAACGCGAAGCGGCCGCGTTAGAGCCGGGCGATCCATTGCAACCGTGGCTGGATCAGGCCCTGCATCAGGCTGGCCAGGCCTTGCCGATCATCGTGCTGCATCCGAACGAGCCGGTCGGTACGTTGATTCAACAGGGCACGCAGCCGCCGCTGCGCGAAGGCTACCGGCCTGCACACCGCATCGCCCTGCTGCTGCCGGAAAGCGGTGCGTTGATGGCTGTGGCGCAGCCGGTACGCGACGGCTTTTTCGCTGCGCATTTCGCCGACGACACGCTGCAACGCGCGCAGATCGCGGTCTACGATTCCGGCAGCGCACCCGCCGACGCGGTCGCCGCCTATCGCAAGGCGGTCGCCGATGGCGCCGACCGCGTGGTCGGCCCGCTCGCCCGCGACGCCGTCTCGGCGGTGTTCGCACAGGGCAATCTGCCGGTACCGCTGCTCGCGCTCAATCAACCCGATGGCGGACAGACGCCGCCGCCGGGTAGTGCCGCGTTCGGCCTGAGTCCGGACACCGAAGCGGCACAGGCCGCCGAATACATGATCCAGCAAGGCATCCGCCGCGCCGTGGTGATCACCGCTACCGAGGACTGGGCCGAGCGCGCCGCGCTTGCGTTCCGCGCCCAGTTCGAGAGCCGCAACGGGCAGATACTCGGCGAGGCACGCATCCAGAATGGCGAAGTGAATTTCGCCACGATGATCCATCAAGCGCTCGGCAGCGTCGCTACTTCGTCCGCGGCACCCGCCCTTCCTGGCGCCGCTGCCACGCCCGTGCCGGACAACGCCGCGCAAGTCGACACCGGCATCTTCATCAGTTTGCGGCCGCAGCAGGCGCGCCTGCTGCTACCCCAGCTCAAGCTCGCCGGGTACGCCGGTGTGCCGGTGTTCGCGACCTCGCACATCTATGCCGGCAGCTACAGCCCCGGCCTCGATCGCGACCTCGACGGCGTGCAATTCTGCGATGCGCCATGGTTGTTCAACGCCGCCCTGGGATTGCCCGATCACGACGTGATCGTGCGCGCGCTGGACAGCGCGCGCGGTGCGGGCGGACGCCTGTTTGCGATGGGCATGGACGCGTACCGCCTGCTGCCGTATATGGACTGGCTCGCGCAACACCCCGACAGTTACCTGCCCGGTGCCACCGGCCAGCTCGCGGAAGATCGCCTCGGCCGCGTGCAGCGCCTGCTGACCTGGGCGCGCTTCGACAACGGCGCTGCGCATCCGGTCAATGGCAGCCTGCAAACGAGCGCGGCCCCGCAATGACGGCACGCGACACCGGCGCGCAGTGGGAAGCCGCCGCTGCTGCGCATCTGCAACAAGCGGGATTGCAACCGCTCGCACGCAATTTCAACTGCCGCCTCGGCGAGATCGATCTGGTCATGTCCGAACGCGACTGCACCATATTCGTCGAGGTGCGCTACCGAAATAGCGCCGCGCACGGCGATGGCGCGGATTCGGTTGGTCCAGCCAAGCGCGCGAAACTTCTGCGCGCCGCGCAGGTCTGGCTTCTCAGGCATCCGCAACGTGCCGCGCAAGCGTGTCGCTTCGACGTCATCGCCTGTTCCGGCACACCGGACAAACCCGTGTTCGACTGGATTCGCAACGCGTTCGAAGTCGAGCACGGCGCGTTCTAGCGATGCGTTGAAGCGTATCGCTAGCGCAGGCGAGGATGAGACAGGATGTCGAATGGGACGTGCACCAGGGAGGGTTTCTTGCAATCGAGGTGATATGAAAATATATACACGTTTGCTTTTGTTATTGCTCATCCCCGCGCTGCACGGCTGCGTGGCCGTGATCGCCGGCGGCGCGCTGGCCGGCGCGCACGCGATACACGATCGCCGCGCATTTGGCACGGTGCTCAGCGACCGCAATATCCAGCTCAGCGCGATCGACGCGATCAACCGCCATCGCGAACTCACCCGCGACGACAACAACGTCATGGTGGTGGTGTACAACGGTGTGATGCTGTTGTGCGGACAGGTGCGCAGCGAACAACTCAAGCAACTCGCGCAGTCCGCGGCCGAAGGTTTCGATGGCGTGGTGCGTCTGGTCAACCAGGTCGAAGTCACCGATCAACCAGAGGGTTTCTGGCGCCGGCGCGAGGACGGCACCATCACGGCACGGGTCAAGACCGGCCTGCTCGACATCACCAGCCTGCCAGGCTTCGACCCCACCCGCATCAACGTAACCACCTCGCACCATGTTGTGTATCTGATGGGTCTGGTCAACCAGACAGAAGCCGACGCCGTGACCGAAGTCGCGCGCAACACGGCGGGCGTGGAAAAAGTGGTGAAGCTGTTCGACTACATCGCTCCGATTCCTCCGCCAATGTGATCCGCTTCACAAGCGTCCGCACACAGGTTTATACTCGCACCGACTTTTTCTTCAGGGGTGTGTCGTGGAATCGAAGTTATTGCGGCCGCTGTCGCAGGCTGTTGCCTTGGCCCTGATCGCCGGCGGCGCGCATGCCGCGGCCATTACCGTCACCGACGCAGGGGATGGCAACTCCGGCGGCACCTGTACCTTGCGTCAGGCCATCGATTCGGCCAACAACGATTCCACCTCGGGAAACTGCACTCCCGGCAACGGTGCCGATACCATCGCGTTCGCGTCGGGATTGGCCAATTCCACCATCACGCTGACGCAGGGGCAGTTGGTGGTCGCCAGCGATCTGACCCTGACCGGCAGCGGCCAGACCATCGTCGCCGACGCGAACAGCCGGGTTATGCAGATCGACAATACCAACTCGGTCTACAACGTCACGCTGACAGATGTGACCCTGACAGGCGGCAACTACGCTGGTCCCGGCGCTGGACTATCCATCGGCGATAGTAGCGGTCCTACGCAGCCGTCAAAGACGCAGCGCAACAACCCGGCCGCGCCTGCTGCGGGTCCTGGCGTCACCCTGAATCAAGTCACCATCAACAACAATACCTCGAACGTGGAAGCAGGCGGCTTGTTTATCGACAACGCCACCGTTGCCCTGAACCAGTCCACGGTTTCCGGCAACACGCTAAACGCCACAAGCAATTACGGCGCGGGCGGCATCTATATCACCAATGGTTCCACGGTCACCATCACCGACTCGACGGTTTCCGGTAATCACGCAACTGGAGACTACAAATTGCTGTCTGGTGGGATATATAGCTGGATCAGTTCGCTAACGATCACCAATTCCACCATCAGCGGTAATAGCGCCAATGGCAATAACGATGTTGCTGGCGGGTTGCTGACCAATGGCGGCTACGCCACCCTCTACGACAGCACCGTAAGCGGCAACACCACCAACACTGCGAATGTGGCTGCTGGCGGGATGCTTATCGGTAAATATCGTGCGACACCGCTGACGCTGTTCAATACCATCCTTTCCGGCAATACGGGAACCCAGGCAGACATGGGCGTATACAGCGGTTCCAACGTCATCGCCCAATCGAATCTGCTCGGCTCGGCGCTGTCGGCCACCTTCTCCGGCAACGGCAACGTATTCAGCGACGCTCCCGGTCTTGGCGCGCTGACGAACAATGGAGGGCCCACGTTGACCATGAAGCCGCAACCGGGCAGTCCAACCCTGGGTGCCGGCAACGTCGCCCTGATTCCCGGCGGCGTCACCACCGACCAGCGCGGCGTGAGCTTCGCGCGCGTGGTCAACGGCGCGCTGGATATCGGCTCGGTCGAAGCGGCCGCCGGACCCACGGCGGTTGTAACTCCGACGCCGGCATTATCGCGCTGGGCGTTGCTTGCGCTCGGCGGCTTGCTGGCCCTGTTCGGGCTGCGGCGCCGAAGGCGCACGAGCTGAATTTTTCGCCCACCAGCCAATCAGCGGAAACCGTCGCGAGCGAAGCCGAATCGCGAGCCGCCGGAGCGCAAAAACCGGAGCATACAGCAGTATGTGAGGATTTCGAGCACCGCCGGCTCGCAAGTCGGCGAGCGCAGCAGGTTTCGGGGCGTAAACTGGCGGTATGAGTCTGCCCGAATCCCTGCACGGCGCGCTGCGCGAGATTTTTGGCAGCGCGCTCAGCGTCGATCCCGCCGAATGTCTGGCCTACGGCTACGACAATTCGCGCCGACAGGCACAACCCGACGCGGTGGTGTTCCCGACCGAACACGCGCAAGTGCTGAAACTGGTACGTGCCTGTCGCAGCGCGCACACCCCCGTGATCGCGCGCGGCCGCGGCACCAACACTACCGGCGCAACGGTGCCGGTGCATGGCGGCGTGGTGGTGTCGTTCGAGCGCATGAACCGCATCGTCAGAATCGATCCCGACAACCGATACACCGTGGTCGAACCCGGCGTGCTCAACGGCGATTTGCAAACTGCGCTGGCGGCACAGGGATTTTTCTGGCCGCCTGATCCCACCTCGAGCCCGTACTGCACGATCGGCGGCAATCTCGCCTGCAATGCTGCCGGGCCGCGTGCCGTGAAATACGGCAGCTGCCGCGAAAATACGCTCGGCCTGCGCGCAGTGGCCGGCACGGGCGAGGAGTTTCGCTGCGGCGTGTACACGACCAAGGGCGCGACCGGGTACGATCTCACGCGTCTGTTAATTGGCGCCGAAGGTACGCTGGCCATCATCACCGAGGCCGCGCTGAAGATCATGCCGAAACCAGCGGCCAAGCGTACGCTGCGCGCGACCTACACGGACGTCGCCTCCGCAACGGCTGCAGTCGCGCGCATCATGGCGCAACCGGTCACGCCGTGCGCATTGGAATTCATGGACGACGAAGCCCTGCGCCTGGCGCGTGCGCATGCCGGTGCTGCGATTCCGGTCGCCGGTGCGCTGTTGATCGTCGAAGCCGATGGCGCCGAGGAGGACTTGCCGCGCGCGATCGTTGCGATATCCGCCGCCGCGCGCGGCACCGGTTTGATCGATCTGCACGGCGCCGCCGATACACGCGAATCCGAAACGCTGTGGGCGGCGCGCCGGGCGCTGTCGCCAGCCCTGCGCACGATCTCGCCGGACAAGATCAATGAAGATGTCGTGGTGCCGGTTGCGCGCCTGCCGGAACTGATAGCGGCGCTGCGCGGCATTGCGGCAAAGTATACAATTCCAATCGTCAATTTCGGCCATGCCGGCAACGGCAATATCCACGTCAACCTGCTGCCCCGCGATGCCGCTGAACACGCTCGCGCCGAATCCGCTCTGGCCGAGGTGTTTGCTGCCGTGATCGCGCTCGACGGCACGCTGTCCGGCGAACATGGCATTGGCCTGGCCAAGCGCGATTTTCTGGAGCGCGCGCTGGACCCGGTCGCGCTGGAATTGATGCGCCGGATCAAGACGCAATTCGATCCGGACGACATCCTCAACCCGGGCAAGCTGTTGCCGCCGCCGTGAATCGCAAGCTGGATGCACTGTTACGCGAGATCCGCGCCTGCCGGTTGTGCGAGGCGTACCTGCCGCTGGGCCCGAATCCGGTGCTGCGTGCCAGCGCTACGGCGCGCATACTCGTCGTCGGCCAAGCCCCCGGCACCAAGGTGCACGCCAGCGGCATCCCGTGGAACGACGCCAGCGGCGAGCGCCTGCGTGCATGGCTGGGCGTGGATCGCGGTACGTTCTACGACGAATCGCGCATTGCCATTGTGCCGATGGGATTCTGTTATCCGGGTCGTGGTGCGGGCGGCGACAATCCACCGCGGCCGGAATGCGCACGCACCTGGCATCCGCGCCTGATTCCGCTGCTGAAAAAAGTGCGTCTAACCCTGCTGATCGGCCAGTACGCGCAGGCCTATTTTCTGCGCGAACAGCGCAAGTCAACACTTACTGAAACGGTGCAAGCCTTCAACGAGTATTTGCCGGACTATCTGCCGACCGTGCACCCGAGTCCGCGCAATCAAGGCTGGATCAAATACCATCCCTGGTTCGAGCGGGACTTGTTGCCCGTGCTGCGCGAGCGCGTGCTCGAACTTTTGTAAATACGCCGTCAGGCAAGGTAATCGTGCACTACTTCGCCCAGCGGCAACAGCAGGTCGGCCTTCAGATGTACGGCGGATTTCACTTCCAGCACAGGCAAATCCGCAATCGGTGCGAGCGCGTGCGCAAACAATTCCAGCGCGCCAGGGCCACTCCACGCGCCCTTGAAGCGGCGACACTGCATCGCATAACGCACAATCTCGCAGATGCGCGGTTTACCGTCGACGTGCGGAATGATCTTGAGCAGGAAACTCGGCGCCTGCATCGCTGCGACCGCCTCGGCTTCAGGAAATTCGCGGTGCTTGTAGCCCATGGTCCCGACCGCCACGCGGATACCGGAATAGC
>JBOHYL010000069.1:0-6974 GCA_050737915.1 Rudaea sp. | reverse complement strand
CTTCGGCACCTTCCCCCGCATGCGGGGGAAGGGAAAGACCGGCTGGCATTCAACACAAACGGTGCAGCCTGGATGCTTGTCAGGAGCTCTTGCCTAACGACCAGCATCACGCATCGTATACTTGAGGCGCTGCTCACATCGAGATTCATCATGTCGTATTCGTTCCGCTATCCGTCGATTCTACTGCTCGCTTCGCTGGCGCTCGCCGCGTGTGGCAACAAGGGCCCACTGGTCGTGCCCGACAAACAACCGCAGGCCCAACCGCAACAAACGTCTCCGCCATCAGCCGCGGACGCCAAGCCGGATGATTCGCCGCGCTGAGCGCGGGCGCCGCAATGAACTTGCGCTTTTCCAAAATGCACGGCATCGGCAACGACTTCGTGATCGTCGATTGCCGTGAGCATCCAGCAAGGCTGAATGCCGAGCAGATTTCGCAACTGGGCGATCGTCACACCGGCATCGGTTTCGATCAATTGCTGACGATCGAGCCCGCGCGCGATTCCTCATGCGCGTTCCGATACGGCATTTACAACATTGATGGCACCCCATCCGGACAATGCGGCAATGGCGTGCGTTGCGTCGCCGCATGGCTGAGACGAGCAAGCGCGATCAACCGCGGAACCACGCGCCTGGAGAGTCCATCCGGGCCGGTTGTCGTGGAGACGCTCGACAACGGTACTGTGCGCGTGGACATGGGTGTGCCGCGGTTTGCGCCGACGGATGTGCCGTTGAATCTGCCGGTGGATGATCCATACCGTCTTTGCATCGGTAATACGAATGTAGAATTTGGCGCGGTGTCGATGGGCAATCCCCATGCGTTGATCGAGGTGGCAGATATCGCCGCTGCACCTGTGGATACCGTCGGCGCGTGCATGTCCACCAATACGCAGTTTCCACAGGGTTGCAATGTGGGTTTTGCGCAAGTTGTGGATCGCGCGCATCTGCGCCTGCGCGTGTGGGAGCGCAGCGCGGGCGCGACGCTTGCCTGCGGCAGTGGCGCCTGCGCGGCGGTTGCGGTTCTGCGCCGACGTGGCAAACTCGACGCCGACGTGGACGTGCAATTGCCCGGCGGCACGCTGCAGATTCATTGGGATGGCGGCGCGACACCCGTGTGGATGAGCGGTGCGGCCACTTTCGTGTTCGAGGGAGAAATCCAGGTATGAGCGATCTCGCCGCCACGGACGAGCCCAGCGCAACCGAAGTAGCCAGCTATCTGCGCCGGCATCCGCAATTTTTGAACGAGTTTCCCGACATCGCGCTTACCCTGATGCTGCCGCGCGAGCATGGCGCCAGCACATCGCTGGCGAGCTACCAGCTTGACGTGCTGCGCGACCAGCAACGCGAATTGAACCGGCGTCTGCATGAGTTGATCGGTCTCGCGCATGAAAATGAGCAATTGATGATCCGCGTGCACACATTGGCGCTGGCGCTGATGCGCGAGCGCACGCTTGGCGATTGCGTACGCTGCATCGCCGCTACCCTGACCGAGGACTTCAATACCGAACAGATTCGTCTGGTGCTGTTCCGTGCGGCCAGCTCCGACCTGCCGGTGGCGGACTGGCTGATCCTCGCGCCCGGCGGCGCAAAGCAATCACCGGCGTTTGCGGAATTCCTCCAGCGCGGTGAACCGCTGTGTGGGCGCTTGCAGCCGGAAAAAATCGACTACCTGTTTGGCGCGCAGGCGAATACGGTGCAGTCGTCGGTGCTGGTTCCACTCGTCGGCGTCGGCATGCTCGCCATTGGCAGCGGCGATGCCGGCCGCTTCCATCCCGGCATGGGCACAGTGTTCATCAAATTGATCGCCGAGACGATCGCCGCCGCGGTTGACCGCTTCGGACAAGACTGACATGGACGCGAAATCGCTCAGCACACGCGTCGAGCGATTCATCGATTACCTGCGCAACGAGCGCCGTTATTCTCCGGCGACGATTGCCAATTACTCGCGTTCGCTTGACACGTTGCGCGCGCACTTGAAAACCTTGCAGGTCGCACGTTGGCGCGATGTACGCGGTGAGCAGATCCAGACATTCATCGCCAACCGACACCGCACCGGTCTGGCGCCGGGCTCGTTGCGCGACATGCTTTCGGCCTACCGCAGTTTTTACCGCTACCTGGCGCGCGAGGGCGAGGCGACGAGCAATCCCGCGCTCGGCGTACATGCGCCGAAATCGCCGCGCAAACTGCCCCAGGTACTCGACGTGGACGAAGTCGCGGCGCTGCTGGATTTCCCCGCAGACGACCCCGACGCCGTGCGCGACCGTGCACTTTTGGAACTTTTATACTCCAGCGGCCTGCGCGTTTCGGAGCTGACCAATGTGCGTTGGCGCGACCTGGATCTGGCCGAAGGCATGGTGCGCGTCACCGGCAAGGGCCGCAAAACACGGATCGTACCGGTCGGCAGCAAAGCCATCGCCGCGCTGCAAGCGCTGCGCGAACAGGATCGCCCCGGCGCCGACATGCCGCTGGTTTGCGGCCGCCTCGGCAAGCCGCTCACCCCGAACGGGGTACGCGCGCGCCTGAAACGTCGCGCGAAAAGTCAAGGCGTATGGAAGCGTGTGTATCCGCATCTGCTGCGCCATTCCTGTGCCAGTCACGTGCTCGAATCCTCGGGCGACCTGCGCGCGGTGCAGGAACTGCTCGGCCACGCCGACATTGCCACCACACAGATTTACACGCACCTGGACTTCCAGCATTTGGCGCGCGTCTACGATGCGGCACATCCACGGGCGCGACGGCGTAAAACCTGATTGCGCCTTGCAATTGGCGTTGTTCGTCCCAAAATCGTAGCGTTCCGCGATAGCGAGACCGCCCATGTCCGACTCCTTCCACGCTACCACTATCGTTTCCGTGCGCCGCTCTGGCCGCGTCGTCATCGGCGGCGACGGTCAGGTCACACTTGGTAACACGATCGTCAAGGCCAACGCACGCAAGTTGCGCCGCTTGGGCAAGGACGGCAACGTGCTGGCCGGTTTCGCTGGCGCCACGGCCGATGCGTTCACCCTGTTCGAATTGTTCGAAGCCAAGCTCGAAAAACACAGCAACAATCTGACCCGCGCTGCGGTAGAACTGGCCAAGGAATGGCGCACCGACCGGCGCTTGGGTCGGCTCGAGGCGATGCTGGCGGTTGCCGACAAGGACGCTTCCCTGCTGATCTCCGGCAACGGCGATGTACTGGAGCCGGAAAACGGACTGATTGCCATCGGCTCCGGCGGACCGTTCGCGCAAGCCGCGGCGAAGGCGCTGATCGAGCACAGCGATTTGCCGGCACGCGATATCGTCGAGAAGGCGCTGAAGATCGCCGGTGACATCTGCATCTATACCAATTACAACATCACCATCGAAGAACTCTGAGCGCTGCCGCAAATGTCCGAACTCACTCCCCGGCAAATCGTCACCGAACTGGATCGTTACATCATCGGTCAGCACGCGGCCAAGCGCGCAGTCGCGATCGCGCTGCGCAATCGCTGGCGACGCATGCAGCTCGAGCCCGCGCTGCGCGATGAAGTCACGCCGAAGAATATTCTCATGATCGGCCCCACCGGCGTGGGCAAGACCGAGATCGCCAGACGCCTGGCGCACCTCGCGAACGCGCCGTTCATCAAGATCGAGGCGACCAAGTTCACCGAAGTCGGTTATGTCGGCAAGGATGTCGAGCAGATCATCCGCGATCTGGCCGATGTGGCGGTGAAGATGGCGCGCGAGCAGGCCAAAACGCAGGTGCACGAGCAGGCGCAGGACCGCGCCGAGGAACGCATTCTCGATGCGTTGCTGCCGAAACGCCAGTTGCACGGTTTCATGGGCGAGCCGCAGCAGCCGGATACCAGCGATTCGGACACGCGCCAGAAGCTGCGCAAGCAGTTGCGCGAAGGCGCGCTGGACGAGCGTGAGATCGAAATCGAAACCGCGCTCAATGTCGGCGTCGAGATCATGGCGCCACCGGGCATGGAGGAGATGACTCAGCAGTTGCGCGGCATGTTTTCCTCACTCGCCGGACAAAAGACGCAACAGCGCAAACTGCCGATCAAGGCGGCGCGGCCGCTGCTCGTCGATGAAGAAGCCGCACGTCTGATCAACGACGAAGAGCTCAAGGCACGCGCGCTGGAATCCTGCGAGCAGAACGGCATCGTTTTCATCGACGAAATCGACAAGGTCTGCCAGCGCGGCGAATGGCACGGCGCCGGCGTCAGCCGCGAAGGCGTGCAGCGCGATCTGCTGCCGCTGGTCGAAGGCTCGACGGTGTCGACCAAGCACGGCATCGTCAATACCGACCATATTTTGTTTATCGCTTCGGGTGCCTTCTCCCTGGCCAAGCCGTCGGACCTGATTCCGGAATTGCAGGGGCGCTTCCCGATCCGTGTGGAGCTGTCGGCACTGTTGGCTGCGGATTTCGAGCGCATCCTGACCGAACCGGATCATGCCCTGACCAAGCAGTACGTCGCGCTGCTGGCGACCGAGGGTGTGACCCTGGATTTCGCAGCGGATGGTGTGCGCCGGCTCGCCGAGATCGCGTTCGCGGTGAACGAGCGCACCGAAAACATTGGTGCGCGCCGTCTGCATACCGTACTCGAACGCCTGCTCGATACGATTTCCTACGAGGCGCCGGATGAAAACGGGAAAAAGTATTCGATCGACGCAGCGTATGTCGACGCCCATCTCGCCGCGCTCGTGCGCGATCAGGATTTGAGCCGCTACATTCTGTGAGCCGCCGCGAAACGGTACAATTGGCCTGTATGCCACCGATCAAACACCACCGCGAAGGCAATGTCGTCCAGTTCCGTGGCCGCGGCACGCGCGCGCAACTGCGCGAAGCCCTGGAAGGTCGGGTGCCGGTGCAGATTGCGCGCTCGGCAATCTCGCCGGGCTGGGTGCACGGCTATGTCATCGGCCTGACCGCGGAGTTCTGCTTGATCGCCGAAGTCAGCGACGCAATGCAATTCGACGGCTTTCTCGCGCTTGCCATCGGCGACATCGACGCGGTCGAACACGATCCGGGGCGCGAGTTCGTGGAAAAGGCGCTGCAGCTCAACGACGCGCACTTGCCGGAACTACACGGATTTCATCTGGACGATTGGCAGACGGTCGCTGAATCGGCCGCACGCATTACGCCGCTGATCTCGTTGAACATGCTCGACGAGGAAAACGGCGAGGTCAGCTACATCGGCCGCCTGACCGGCGCCGAGTCCGATGCGCTGGTCCTGCAGGAAGTCGACCCGAACGCGATTTGGTACCCGGACACCGGCGCCTACGAATTCCCAGGCATCGGTTCGATCGGATTCGGCACGCAGTACATGCTGCTGCTGGCGAAGATCGCCGGCACGCCGCCCGTGCCCGCGCCGATCGGTGAATTTTCCGCGTGAGTGACAAACCGCGCGTTGTCGGCATTACCCTGCATCGCGCTTCGCACGCACTGGAAGTGGCATTCGACAGCGGCGAGGTTTTCACCTTGCCTTGCGAATATCTGCGCACGCATTCGCCCAGCGCCGAGGTGCAAGGTCATGGCCCCGGCCAGCGCGTACTCCAGCATGGCAAACGCGACGTGAACATTGTTGCTGTAGAGCCCGTTGGAAATTATGGCGTGCTGCTTCGCTTCGACGACGGTCACGACACCGGTATTTATTCCTGGTCCGTGCTGCATGATCTGGGCGTCCACCAGACCGAGAACTGGCAGGCGTATTTGCACGCGTTGGAAAAAACCGGGCTTACGCGTGAGCCGGCAAGCCGGTAACGGGTAGCGGAATTATTACGGGCTCAATTAACCGGCACCGCATCGGGGTTTTCCGTCTGGAAAAATTCCAGTGAGCGAAACCCGAATGGCCGCGCCAGCAGCAGATCCGGGAAGTTCTCGATCTGCGTATTGAATACGCGAACGGTTTCGTTGTACTCCTGCCGCGCGACCTGCAGGCGATCTTCCACATCGACCAGACCGCGCTGTAACTGTAGAAAATTTTCGCTGGCCTTGAGATCGGGATTGTTTTCCTGCAGCGCCAGCAGTTGCGTGACCCGCGCTTGCAACTCGGATTCGAGTTGACCGCGTTGGGCAACAGGCGCCGTCCTGCACGCACGATTGCGCAGTTGTGCGACTTCCTCCAGCGTAGTGCGTTCGTGCTCGGCATAGGCTTTCACAGTGGCGACCAATTGCGGTACCAAATCGTATCGCCGCTGCAACTGCACGTCGATATCGCTCCACGCCGCACGCACGCGATTGCGTCCGGCGACCAGGCCGTTGAATGTGATCACCAGAAATGCCACCACGGCGATCGATCCGAAGCCTGCAACCCACCACATGCTCATACTCAAAGCGATCCCGAACTACGCAGCATTTCCTGACGCCGCGACGTTGCGATGATACGGCAACCTCTGTTCGCGCCGATCACCGGCGCGCTGGCGATCTTGTGCGGAATCTGACCAGCGCCGCCGGTGAGATGGCTACGGCAGTGCCTTGCGCCAGGTGCGATCGCACGTTCGCCCGCTGTCTTGGACGCATCTCCACCATGCACAACACAACATCAAGGCGTTGCTGTTTCCAGTAGCGCACTTCAACGCCGAAAAATCGGCCTACAATAGCTGCGGTGGGTAAAACGAATTTCATTTCGATGCAAAACAACAACGCCGCAGCGATACGCGTTTTTCGATTTCCGACGCCTTCTGCGCCGCATATCGCCTATGTCAAGGACCGGCCACGCAATTCCGGGCTCACCTCGCTGCGTTTTGTCGGGCCCGAGCGGATCGTTTGCTGCGATTTCAACGAAAGAAGGATGTACCTGGTGGAACTGGCCGGCTCCGCAATCAAGGTTGTCGATTCAATACCGACCATTATCCAGGACGGAACATCCGTCGAGACCGATCTGCTGGACTACGACGGGGACAAGCTGCTGGTTACCTCCAACTTCTATCAGGGCAGCCAGTCGTTCTACGAGTTGCGCGGCGACCAGTTGTCATTCGTATCGGAATTGAAGCTCAATGACTTCATACGC